>NZ_JAHXPU010000045.1:0-10382 GCF_047308185.1 Pantoea sp. B65 | reverse complement strand
GTAATACCGAAGTGTTTATACGCATGCTGCGTGGCCATACGACCACGCGGGGTGCGCTGAATAAAACCCTGCTGGATCAGAAACGGCTCCAGCACATCTTCAATGGTTTCGCGCTCTTCGCCGATAGCCGCCGCCAGGTTATCCAGACCCACCGGACCACCGGCAAATTTATCAATAATCGCCAGCAGCAGCTTGCGGTCCATATAGTCAAAACCCTGGGTATCGACATTCAGCATATCCAGCGCTTTCGCGGCCACATCGCCACTTAACTCACCATTGGCGCGCACTTCAGAGAAGTCACGCACCCGGCGCAGCAGACGGTTGGCGATACGCGGCGTACCGCGCGCACGCCGCGCAATCTCCAGCGCGCCTTCTTCGCTCAGCCCCAGCCCAAGACAGGCGGCACTGCGTCCAACGATATGCTGCAGATCTTCTACGCGGTAGAACTCCAGACGCTGCACAATACCAAAACGGTCACGCAGCGGCGAGGTTAACGAGCCGGCGCGGGTGGTGGCGCCAATCAGGGTAAATGGCGGAAGATCGAGCTTAATCGAGCGCGCCGCCGGTCCTTCGCCAATCATAATATCCAGCTGGTAATCTTCCATCGCCGGATAGAGCACTTCCTCTACTACCGGTGACAGCCGGTGGATCTCATCGATAAACAGTACGTCATGGGGTTCGAGATTAGTCAGCATCGCCGCCAAATCCCCGGCCTTCTCCAGCACCGGACCGGAGGTGGTGCGCAGATTAACCCCCATCTCGTTGGCGACAATATTTGCCAGCGTGGTTTTCCCTAATCCCGGCGGGCCAAAGATCAGCAGATGATCGAGTGCTTCACCACGCATCTTCGCCGCTTCGATAAAGATCTCCATCTGCTCGCGCACCGGCTGCTGGCCAACATACTCCGCCAGCAGTTTCGGGCGAATGGCGCGGTCGATCACCTCTTCTTCAGAGATGATACCCGGCGATATAAGGCGATCGGCTTCAATCATGCTTTACCTCAAATGGCTGCGCGCAGGGCTTCACGGATCAGGGTTTCGCAATCCGCACCGGCACGGCCCACTTTGCTGATCATCCGGCTGGCTTCCTGAGGTTTATAACCGAGGGCCACCAGCGCGGAAACCGCCTCACCTTCGGCATCGTTCTCTGCCGGTGCCGGGCTCTCACTGGTCAGTGCAAAGGTGGAATCCGTGGCAAACAGATCGCCATGCATCCCTTTAAAGCGGTCTTTCATCTCCACCACCAGACGCTCAGCGGTTTTCTTACCGACGCCCGGCAGTTTTACCAGCGCCGCAATCTCTTCACGTTCCACGGCGGTCACAAACTGCTGCGCCGACATGCCGGAGAGGATCGCCAGCGCCAGTTTTGGCCCGACGCCGTTGACTTTAATCAGTTCGCGAAACAGGGCGCGCTCCTGCTTGCTGTTAAAACCAAACAGCAGCTGCGCATCTTCACGCACCACAAACTGGGTGAAGATAATGGCTTCGTGATTCAGTTCAGGCAGCTCATAAAAACAGGTCATTGGCATATGCACTTCATAACCCACGCCGTTGGCTTCAATTAATACCTGCGGCGGCTGTTTCTCAAGAATAATGCCTCTCAGACGACCTATCACGTTAGCTTCCTTTGGATAAATGAGGGAGTGTGCTGTTTATAACATAAAAAAGGCTGGATGAATATCCAGCCTGTTAAGGGCGCAGACGTCCGCGCGTCAGCTGCAGTCGGGTCTCGCTGAGCCGGTTGGCGTTCTGAGTGACATGACAATGGGTAATGGCAATCGCCAGCGCATCGGCGGCATCGGACTGCGGATTCGCCCCCAGTTTCAGCAAGGTACGCACCATATGCTGTACCTGGCTCTTCTCGGCGCTGCCGATCCCCACTACCGTCTGTTTCACCTGACGCGCGGCGTACTCAAATACCGGTAACTCATTATTGACCGCCGCGACAATCGCCGCACCGCGCGCCTGCCCCAGCTTGAGCGCCGAATCGGCATTTTTCGCCATAAACACCTGTTCGATGGCAAAAAACTCCGGCTGAAACTGGGTGATAATTTCGCTGACGCCAGCGTAGATCAGCTTCAGACGCGTCGGCAGATCGGGCACGCCGGTGCGAATACAGCCACTGCCGAGGTAGGTGAGCTGCCGCCCGACCTGACGGATCACACCGTAGCCGGTAACGCGTGAGCCAGGGTCAATACCCAAAATAATTGCCATCACGCGTCTCCGGTGGTGTTCAGTAGCCTGCAGAGTAACGCCATTACAGCGTTGCCGCCACCTCATCGGAAATATCACCGTTGTGGTAAACTTCCTGCACGTCGTCACAATCTTCCAGCATATCAATCAGACGCAGCAGTTTTGGTGCGGTTTCTACATCCATATCGGCTTTGGTCGACGGGATCATCGATACTTCTGCCGATTCCGCCTTCAGACCGGCCGCTTCCAGCGCCGCTCTTACCGCACCCAGCGATTCCCAGGCGGTAAACACATCAATCGCGCCGTCGTCATAAGTCACGATATCATCAGCCCCGGCTTCCAGCGCCGCATCCATTACCTGGTCTTCATCCAGACCCGGAGCAAAGGAGATCACGCCTTTTTTGGTAAACAGGTAAGCGACGGAGCCATCAGTACCGAGGTTGCCGCCGGTTTTGCTAAATGCATGACGCACTTCAGACACGGTACGGTTACGGTTATCACTCAGGCATTCCACCATTACCGCGGTGCCGCCAGGGCCGTAGCCTTCGTAAATGATGGTTTCCATGTTGCTGTCGTCGTCGCCGCCAACACCACGGGCAACCGCGCGGTTCATGGTGTCACGCGTCATATTGTTTGACAGTGCTTTATCCATCGCCGCACGCAGGCGCGGGTTAGAATCCGGATCGCCACCGCCAAGTTTCGCCGCCGTCACCAGCTCACGAATGATTTTGGTGAAGATTTTACCGCGTCGGGAATCCTGTGCCGCTTTGCGGTGCTTGGTATTGGCCCATTTACTATGCCCTGCCATAGAATTTCTCTCCAAATGATATATCGCCCGGACTCTGCTGCTGGCGGTGAGTAACCTCACCGTGCCCATATCGCCCGGCCTTCAATGCAAAAAATAAAAAAACAAAAGTTAAACCACAAATTCTTCTATCGCCTGGCGATTACTCCAGGACTTGGTCAGCTGCGCGGCGTCCGCGGCGTCCAGCCATTGCCAGGCCAGATGCTCGCTGAGAACCACTTCGCGTTCCGTCGGCAGCGCGAGGGTAAACCAGTGTTCGTGGTTATGGGTAACCCCTGGCGCATAGCGATGACGAAAGTGACTGAAGATTTCGAATTCTATCTGACGCTGGCAGTCAACTACTGTGAGCTGCTCTGCGTTGATATCAATTGCTACCTCTTCCAGCACTTCGCGGCAGGCCGTTTCTGCCGGCGTTTCTCCGGGTTCGACACTGCCGGTGACCGACTGCCAGAACTCAGGGTCGTCGCGACGCTGCAACATCAGCACCCGCAGGGTGTCGCGGGCGAAGATCACCACTAACACCGAGACGGGCTGCTTATAGACCATATTATTCGTTCTCAGAACTCTGAGGCTTTTCCTTCTTCACCACCTGAATCGCCAGCTCGGCCAGTGAAGCCGGATTAGCGAAGCTCGGCGCATCGGTCATCAGACAGGCTGCGGCAGTGGTTTTCGGGAAGGCAATCACATCACGAATATTGTCAGTGCCGGTTAGCAGCATCACCAGACGATCCAGACCAAAGGCCAGACCCGCATGTGGCGGCGTGCCGTACTTCAGCGCGTCCAGCAGGAAGCCAAACTTCTCACGCTGTTCCACTTCGGTAATGCCGAGGATGCCGAATACCGTCTGCTGCATCTGGCCGTTATGGATACGCACGGAACCACCGCCCACTTCATAACCGTTAATCACCATATCGTACGCATTGGCGATAGCGGTTTCCGGCAGCGCTTGCAGCTGTTCCGGCGTCATATCTTTTGGCGCGGTGAACGGATGGTGCATAGCGGTCAGCCCGCCTTCGCCATCCTCTTCGAACATCGGGAAGTCCACCACCCACAACGGCGCCCATACGGCATCGTTGGTAATACTCAGATCGCGCCCCAGTTTCAGGCGCAGCGCGCCGAGCGCATCCGCCACCACTTTGGCACTGTCGGCGCCGAAGAAAATCATATCGCCATCAGCCGCACCGGTACGCGCCAGAATCGCCTCGACAATATCGCCATTGAGGAATTTCGCTACCGGGCTCTGAATCCCTTCCAGCCCTTTCGCACGCTCGTTGACTTTGATATACGCCAGGCCTTTTGCGCCGTAAATTTCGATAAACTTGCCGTACTCATCAATCTGCTTACGGCTCAGTGTCGCGCCGCCGGGTACGCGCAGTGCCGCAACGCGGCCTTTAGCATTATTCGCCGGGCCGGAGAACACTTTGAATTCGACGTCTTTCAGCAGGTCGGCAACGTCCACCAGTTCCATCGGGTTACGCAGATCGGGTTTGTCCGAGCCGTAACGACGCATCGCTTCGCCAAAGGTCATGATCGGGAAGTCGCCGAGATCGACAGCTTTCACTTCCTGCCACAGTTCACGCACCAGACGCTCCATCACTTCACGCACCTGTGGCGCGGTCATAAAGGAGGTTTCGACGTCGATTTGGGTAAATTCAGGCTGGCGATCCGCGCGCAGATCTTCGTCGCGGAAGCACTTAACGATCTGATAGTAGCGGTCGAAACCGGACATCATCAGCAACTGCTTAAACAACTGTGGTGACTGCGGCAGCGCATAAAATTTGCCTTTATGCACCCGGCTCGGCACCAGATAGTCGCGCGCGCCTTCCGGCGTGGCTTTGGTCAGCATCGGCGTTTCAATATCAAGGAAGCCATGGCTGTCCATAAAGCGGCGCACAAAGCTGGTGATTTTCGCGCGGGCTTTCAGGCGGTTAGCCATTTCCGGGCGACGCAGATCGAGGTAGCGATATTTCAGACGCGCTTCTTCAGTGTTGGTCTGATTGGAGTCCAGCGGCAGTGGCTCAGAACGGTTAATAATGACCAGATCGGTAGCGAACACTTCAATCGCGCCGGTGGCCATATCGCTGTTTTTGTTCTTATCATCACGCGCACGCACATTGCCCGTGACCTGAATGCAGAATTCGTTACGCAGTTCGGAAGCCAGATTAAAAACGTCCTGACGGTCCGGATCAAAGAACACCTGGACGATGCCTTCACGGTCGCGCATATCAATAAAGATCAGGCTGCCCAGATCGCGGCGACGATTAACCCAACCGCACAGTGTCACTTGCTGGCCTACGTGAGACAGATTGATCTGTCCGCAATATTCAGTACGCATAACGATATCCTTTTAACTTCATCGCTGCTGCACGCGCAGCATTTTAGGTCGTCTTTTGTTGTTACCCATCAGGCAATCAAATCCCAATCGCCGGAGGTGGTGAGCAGACGCTGCCCTGAAAAAGGCAGGCATTATAATGTAAAATCGGCAGGGCGATAAGTGCTGAGCGGTATAACCGCCGCAGATCGCCATGATTCATCCCTACTGCAGGCCGGTTTATCACAAAAAGTAACAAAATTCGCTGCTTTACGACACCTTTCCAGTCGCCCGTTGTAACAGTTTGTCGTTACTCTCTCCCCTTTACCCGCCACTTTGGAGTCGATAATGAAGTTGAACACCACTACCACCGCGCTGGTTTTGATCGATCTGCAGCAGGGTATCCTGCCTTTTGCCGGTGGCCCGCATAGCGCGGATCAGGTTGTCAGCCGCGCCGCCGCGCTGGCGGAAAAGTTTCGGGCGTTAAATGCGCCGGTTATACTGGTACGTGTCGGCTGGTCAACAGACTTTGCCGAAGCGCTGAAACAGCCGGTCGATGCCGCCAATCCCGGCGGCGCTCTGCCGGATAACTGGTGGGAGTGGCCAGAGGCGCTCGGCGTGCAGGCTGGCGATATCCAAGTGACCAAACGCCAGTGGGGCGCATTTTATGGCACCGATCTGGAGCTGCAGTTGCGCCGCCGCGGTATTGATACCATCGTGCTGGCCGGCATCTCCACCAATATTGGCGTTGAATCCACGGCGCGCAACGCCTGGGAGCTGGGCTTTAATCTGGTGATTGCCGAGGATGTTTGCAGCGCAGGCAGCAGCGAACAGCACCAGGGCAGTATAAACTGGATTTTCCCGCGCATTGCGCAGGTTCGTCAGTGCGCTGAGATTATTGCTGCGCTATAAGCTATTGGGCGCCATAAATGGCGCCCCTACGGCGGTTTCCGGCATTATCCTGTAGGGGCGGCATTTATGCCGCCCGGCCATTAATTTGCACCATCACAATGACGGCATTTATGCCGCCCGTGTTAAGTGGAAGGAAGGGATTAAAGGAAGGGATTAAGAGAATAATGCACCCGCTCTGGCTGGGATTACCACAATGGCAGCATCCGCAATGGAAAAAACTGGGGATGACCACCCTGGCGGATTACGCACGCTATTTTAACTGTGTTGAAGGCAACACCACTCTGTACGCCTTGCCCAGGCCGGAAATTGTGCAGCGCTGGCACGATATGACCAGCGATGATTTTCGCTTCTGCTTTAAGTTCCCCGCCACCATCAGCCACCAGGCCGCTCTGCGTCAGTGCGATGATCTGACGGAACAATTTTTCCGCACCCTCGATCCGCTGGCGCGCCGCATTGGCCAGTACTGGCTGCAGTTGCCCTCCGCATTTGGTCCCGATGAGCTTCCGGCGTTGTGGGCGTTTCTCGATAAACTACCGCGCGCCTTTCAGTACGGCGTGGAAGTGCGCCATCCGCTATTTTTTGCCAAAGGCGAAGCGGAGCAGGCACTGAATCGCGGACTGCATCAGCGCGGCGTTAATCGGGTGATTTTGGACAGTCGCCCGGTACATGCCGCCACCTCGCGCCTGCCCGCGGTGCTGGAAGCGCAACGCAAAAAACCCAAACTGCCCGCGCATGCGGTGATGACCGCTAACCAACCGCTGGTACGTTTTATCGGCGGCGACGATCCGGCGGCTAACCTGCCGTTTTTTACCGACTGGCTGCGGAAGCTGCCCGTGTGGTGCCAGCAGGGCCAGCCATGGCTATTTATCCATACTCCCGATATTGGCGATGCGATGAACTTAATCCAGTATCTCTGGCCACATCTGCAACAGGCGTTACCCGCCATGGGTCCGGCCCCTGACTGGCCGCAGCAGGCGCATCTGTTCTGATGCCGCTGCGAAGTAAAGGGTCAGCGACGACAGCGATCTTTTTCCCGGCTATGATAAGCGCAGCAACAATCTTTCCACGATGGAGTTCAGCATGGTTAGCGCGCTTTATGTCGTGCTTGGGGCACTGTTTTTAATCAAATTTTCCATTGAGGTGATCCGCCTGCGGCGTCAGTATCGCGTCGCCCATGGCGATGGCGGTTTCTCCGGGTTGCAGATTGCCATTCGCATTCATGGCAATGCGATGGAAAATATTCCGATCGCCCTGTTATTGCTGATAATGATGGAGATGAATGGCGCCGATATCTGGATGCTGCATCTCTGCGGCCTGCTGTTCTTTGCTGGCCGCGCCATGCACAGCCGGGGAATGCATCACGGCATCATCTACTGGCGACGCAATGGGATGTTGCTGACCGGTCTCTCCGTGTCCGGCATGGTGATCTTTAATCTGCTGTTTATGCCATGGGACCTGATCCTGACGCTGCATTAATCGCCGCCGCTGGCAAACCAGGTGCAGCCCGCGCTGCTTTCTGCCAAAATAGCGCCCTTCCCGTTGTTCACCGGATTTACCGTTATGTCTAACCGCGATACGCTTTTCTCCGCGCCCATCTCAAAACTGGGCGACTGGACCTTTGATGAGCGCGTAGCTGAAGTTTTCCCTGATATGATTCAGCGCTCGGTGCCAGGCTACTCCAATATCATTTCTATGATTGGCATGCTGGCGGAACGTTTTGTGCAACCCGACAGCCGGGTTTACGATCTTGGCTGTTCGCTGGGCGCCGCCACGCTGTCGGTGCGCCGGAATATTCAGGTTGCCGGTTGCCAGATTATTGCCGTCGATAACTCACCGGCGATGGTTGAGCGCTGCCGTCGTCATATCGATGCCTTCCGTGCCGATACGCCAGTTGAAGTGATTGAAGCGGATATCCGCACGATCAATATCGAAAACGCGTCAATGGTGGTGCTGAACTTCACTCTGCAATTCCTTGCGCCGGAAGAGCGCCAGCAACTGCTGAATACTATTTATCAGGGGCTAAGACCTGGCGGCGCGCTGGTGCTCTCCGAAAAATTCAGTTTTGCCGATCGGCAGGTGGGCGAGCTGCTGTTTAATATGCATCACGACTTTAAGCGCGCCAATGGTTACAGCGAGCTGGAAATCAGCCAGAAACGCAGCATGCTGGAAAACGTGATGCTGACCGACAGCGTGGAAACCCATAAGCAGCGTCTGCACACGGCCGGTTTTGAGCATGCAGAGCTCTGGTTCCAGTGTTTTAACTTTGGCTCCCTGATTGCCGTAAAAGCGAGTGTGGCATGATCGACTTTGGTAATTTCTATCAGTTAATTGCTAAAGGCCCGCTGGCGCCCTGGCTGGAAACCCTGCCGGCGCAAATTGCCCGCTGGCAACGCGACAATCTGCACGGCAGCTTTAAAAACTGGTTGCGGGCGGTGGAGTATTTACCGCTGCTGGAGCCGCAACGGCTTGATCTGTTGCACAGCGTCAGTGCGGACAGCGCGGATCTGAGCGAGCGTCAGCGTCTTGGTATCAACAATTTACTGCGCAACTTAATGCCATGGCGTAAAGGTCCTTATACGCTGTACGGCACGGAAATCGACACCGAATGGCGTTCCGACTGGAAATGGCAACGCGTATTGCCGCATATCTTGCCGCTGGCCGGTCGCACGGTGCTGGATGTCGGTTGCGGCAGCGGTTACCACATGTGGCGCATGATCGGTGCCGGTGCGCAACTGGTGGTGGGTATCGATCCGATGCAGCTGTTTCTCTGCCAGTTCGAAGCGGTACGCAAACTGCTGGGTAACGATCAACGTGCTCATCTGTTGCCGCTGGGTATCGAGCAGTTGCCGGAATTAAACGCCTTCGACACCGTATTTTCCATGGGAGTGCTCTATCATCGCCGCTCACCGCTCGATCATCTGTTTCAGCTGAAAAATCAGCTGGTCAGTGGTGGTGAGCTGGTGCTGGAAACCCTGGTGATTGAAGGGGATGACCAGGCGGTGCTGGTGCCGGGCGAACGCTATGCGCAGATGCGTAACGTTTACTTTATCCCGTCTACTGGCGCATTAAAAAACTGGCTGGAGAAGTGTGGTTTTGCCGATGTGCGCATCGTTGACTACTCGGTTACCAGTACTGATGAGCAGCGCAGAACCGACTGGATGACCAGTGAGTCGCTGGCGGAATTTCTCGATCCGGCGGATGCCAGCAAAACCGTGGAAGGTTATCCCGCGCCGCTACGTGCAGTGCTGGTGGCCAGAAAACCATAGCGCCATTAATCTTACGGCAGATGCAGTAAGGGCGGCATTTAGGTACAAACCGGTCACATGGGTAACACTTTAGACCGGGCACATGGGTAACAGTTATAACTGGCATAGCGGAGGAGACTCACTATGCCCTGGACTGAGACTGTTATCATGCAACGCCTCGAATTCATCCGTGCCTGCCATGCAGGCACTCATTCTTTTGCTTCCCTTTGCCGCCAGTTCGGCATCAGCCGTAAAACCGGATACAAGTGGCTTAACCGTTTTCAGCACGATGACCCCCTGTCTCTGGCTGACCGTTCCCGTGCACGTCTTACGCAGCCGCACCGCATCCCACCCGATGTCGCCCGGCAGCTCATCGACCTCAGGCTCACTCATCAGGACTGGGGGGCCAGTAAAATCCGTCAGTGGCTCCTGAACCACAACGTAAACTTTGATGTCCCGGCCGGCAGCACTGTCGGTGACCTCCTCAAACGCGAAGGCTTAATACCTGACCGTAAAAAGCGCAGACGCACACCGGGCAACGTGCAGAAGCTGACCGATATCCGTCACGTTAATCAGGTCTGGAGCGCTGACTTCAAGGGCCGCTTCCGGCTACTGGACCGCAGCTACTGCCGTCCCTTTACCCTGACCGACAACCACAGCCGCTACCTGCTGGCATGCGAGGCTGGCCAGGCGGAAAGTACGGTGTTCGTTCGCGCCTGTCTGGAAAAGGTCTTCAGGGAGTGCGGGCTGCCGGAAGTACTGCGTACGGATAACGGGGCGCCTTTCGCCGGTTCAGGCATCGCCGGACTGAGCCAGCTCAGCGTGTGGCTGATAAAGCTGGGTATCCTGCCGGAGCGCATCAGGAAAGGTCACCCGGAGCAGAACGGACGGCATGAGCGGATGCACCGTTCGCTGAA
>NZ_JAHXPU010000044.1:140257-351343 GCF_047308185.1 Pantoea sp. B65 | reverse complement strand
TTCAGCGAACGGTGCATCCGCTCATGCCGTCCGTTCTGCTCCGGGTGACCTTTCCTGATGCGCTCCGGCAGGATACCCAGCTTTATCAGCCACACGCTGAGCTGGCTCAGTCCGGCGATGCCTGAACCGGCGAAAGGCGCCCCGTTATCCGTACGCAGTACTTCCGGCAGCCCGCACTCCCTGAAGACCTTTTCCAGACAGGCGCGAACGAACACCGTACTTTCCGCCTGGCCAGCCTCGCATGCCAGCAGGTAGCGGCTGTGGTTGTCGGTCAGGGTAAAGGGACGGCAGTAGCTGCGGTCCAGTAGCCGGAAGCGGCCCTTGAAGTCAGCGCTCCAGACCTGATTAACGTGACGGATATCGGTCAGCTTCTGCACGTTGCCCGGTGTGCGTCTGCGCTTTTTACGGTCAGGTATTAAGCCTTCGCGTTTGAGGAGGTCACCGACAGTGCTGCCGGCCGGGACATCAAAGTTTACGTTGTGGTTCAGGAGCCACTGACGGATTTTACTGGCCCCCCAGTCCTGATGAGTGAGCCTGAGGTCGATGAGCTGCCGGGCGACATCGGGTGGGATGCGGTGCGGCTGCGTAAGACGTGCACGGGAACGGTCAGCCAGAGACAGGGGGTCATCGTGCTGAAAACGGTTAAGCCACTTGTATCCGGTTTTACGGCTGATGCCGAACTGGCGGCAAAGGGAAGCAAAAGAATGAGTGCCTGCATGGCAGGCACGGATGAATTCGAGGCGTTGCATGATAACAGTCTCAGTCCAGGGCATAGTGAGTCTCCTCCGCTATGCCAGTTATAACTGTTACCCATGTGCCCGGTCTAAAGTGTTACCCATGTGACCGGTTTGTACCTTTATGCCGCCCGTTCCTGACCCCCGGCTATCTGGAATAAGGCTGCGAGAGGCCTATTCCGTATCCTGACGCAGCACCCGATGGCCGTGAGCCAGTAGGGCATCGGTCACCCGACGCATCAGACGGCTCTCCGGCGCAAAGCGGTGCCAGTAGAGCATCCGGCGCTGCAACAGCCCCGGCGTCAAATCAATCAGCTCGCCGCTGGCCAGCTCCTTTTCGATTTGCAGATGCGGGATCATACAGCAGGTCGACCCCTGGCGCGCCAGTTGTACAAATGCTTCCGACGAGTTAACAATATGACAGGGTACGCTACCCGGCGACAGATCGAAGTTCTGCTGTAAAAAAGCCTGATGCATATCATCAAGGTGGTCAAATGCCACTGCCGGTGCTTTCAGCAGCGCTGAGCGCGTTACGCCATTGGGGAAATAGCGTTCGGCAAACTCTTTCGAGCCGACAAACAGATAGTCGAGTGCGCCCAGTTGATCGACCAGACAGCTCGGCAGCGGCTGCGGCTGAATCGACACGGCGCCCACCACCTCACCACGACGCAAACGCTCCTGAGTACGGGTTTCATCCTCCACCTGCAGGTTCAGCCGCACCGGCGAGTCAGTCAGCACCGTTTTCAGCGCCGGCAGCAGCCAGGTCGCCAGACTGTCGGCGTTGACCGCCAGCGACAGCAGCAGCGGGGTAGTGCCGCCATTTTCGTCACCCAGCCACTCCTCTTCCAGCAGCTCAACCTGGTGCAGCAGCGCCAGCAGCTTTTGCCCCTGTTCCGTCGGACGTGGCGGCACAGTTCGCACCAGCAGCGGCTGGCCAAACATATTCTCTAACTGCTTTATCCGTTGCGATACCGCAGATTGCGTAATACAAAGCTTTTGCGCAGCACGTTCGAAGCCACGCTCACGAATCACCGCATCCAGCGCCTGAAGCGTTCTGTAGTCCGGGCGTTTCATTGTTGTTATCTTCTCCTTCAGGGATGGAACCAGCACTATGCCATAAATTCTGGCGTTTGCCCTGACCTTACTAATCAATCACTTTGTGGGCTGGCTTACAGTCCTGCCAATCAAAACCAACAGAACAGGACATTTTGCGCGATGGTTGCTTTATACTACGGGCACACAGATGCAGCACAGGCATTAAACATATCATGACACAGGATGAACTGAAAAAAGCAGTAGGCTGGGCAGCGCTCGAATACGTACGGCCCGGTACCATTGTGGGCGTCGGCACCGGTTCCACCGCCGCGCATTTTATTGATGCGCTGGGTTCGATTAAACATCAAATCGATGGCGCAGTTTCCAGCTCTGATGCTTCCACCGCCAAACTCAAGGGCTTAGGTATTCAGGTGTTTGATCTGAATGAAGTCGATGCGTTATCGATCTACGTTGACGGTGCGGATGAGATTAACCCACAGATGCAGATGATCAAAGGCGGCGGCGCGGCGCTGACACGCGAGAAAATTATCGCTGCAGTTGCCGATAAGTTTATCTGCATTGCCGATCAGTCAAAACAGGTGGATGTATTGGGTAAATTTCCCCTGCCGGTGGAAGTAATCCCGATGGCGCGTGCTTTTGTCGCGCGCGAACTGGTCAAACTTGGCGGCCTGCCGGAGTACCGTCAGCATGTGCTGACCGATAACGGCAACATTATTCTCGACGTGCATAATCTGCAAATTGTCGATGCCATCGCCCTGGAAAAAGCGATTAATGCCCTGCCTGGCGTCGTCACCGTAGGTCTGTTTGCCAGCCGTGGCGCCGATATTGCGCTGATCGGCACCGCTTCCGGCGTGAAAACTATTGAGAAATGATCTGTCTGGCGTTACGACGCCAGCAGTTATTTCCTGAAAAAAAATATCTTTTCTTCACCTGGCTAAATTTGGTGACTTATGTCACATAAGTTCAGCCGGTTGCGCCATCGTTCTGAGATGGCGATGGCTATCGCTATAATCTGCCGCATTGTTCTGTCTGACGATGGCGCCGTGCTGGCGGCCAGGCAATCGTTTGTATTGCTGCCAGCGTATTTTTTGATATTTTGACAGAAGGCTGGCTTATACCCCCGTTTTTTGCACGCTGAAAGCGGCGGGGGATATATCAGTTACATCTGAAGTCTGCAAAATTAAGGTCGGGAAATGGCAAAGGTATCACTGGAGAAAGACAAGATTAAATTCCTGCTGGTGGAAGGTGTTCACCAGAGCGCGCTGGAAAACCTGCGTGCGTCAGGCTATACCAATATCGAATTTCATAAAGGCGCACTGGATAGTGAGTCGTTAAAAGAATCCATCCGTGATGCGCATTTCGTTGGCATCCGTTCGCGTTCCCAACTGACCGAAGAGATTTTTGCTGCGGCAGAAAAACTGATCGCCGTTGGCTGCTTCTGTATTGGCACCAACCAGGTGGATCTGAACGCGGCGGCGAAACGTGGCATTCCGGTGTTTAACGCGCCTTTCTCCAATACCCGATCCGTTGCTGAACTGGTGATTGGCGAACTGCTGCTGCTGCTGCGTGGTATTCCGGAAGCTAACGCCAAAGCACATCGCGGTATCTGGAATAAGCTGGCGGTAGGTTCTTTCGAAGCGCGTGGCAAAAAGCTCGGCATCATTGGTTACGGCCATATCGGCATGCAGCTCGGCGTGCTGGCGGAAAGCCTTGGTATGCATGTGTTCTTCTACGACATTGAGAACAAGCTGCCACTGGGTAACGCGACCCAGGTTCGTCATCTCTCCGATCTGTTAAATATGAGCGATGTGGTAAGCCTGCATGTGCCGGAAACCCTCTCCACGCAGAATATGATTGGCGCGGAACAGCTGGCGCTGATGAAACCGGGTTCACTACTGATCAATGCCTCACGCGGCACGGTGGTCGATATCCCGGCATTGTGCGCGGTGCTGGCGAATAAACATCTGGCTGGCGCGGCAATTGACGTGTTCCCGGAAGAACCGGCCACCAATACCGAACCGTTTAACTCACCGCTGTGCGAGTTCGATAATGTGATTCTGACGCCGCATATTGGCGGATCCACGCAGGAAGCGCAGGAAAATATCGGGATTGAAGTGGCGGGCAAACTGGCGAAATATTCCGATAACGGTTCAACCCTCTCTGCGGTTAACTTCCCGGAAGTGTCGCTGCCGGTGCATGGCGCTGCCGTCAGCCGTCTGCTGCACATCCATGAAAACCGTCCCGGCGTGCTGACCGCAATTAACCAGATCTTCGCTGAGCAGGGGATTAACATCGCTGCCCAGTATCTGCAAACCACCCCGCAGATGGGTTATGTGGTTATCGATATCGATGCTGCCGAAGATGTGGCGAACAAAGCGCTACAGCTGATGAAGGCGATTCCGGGTACTACCCGCGCACGCCTGCTGTACTGATGCAACGGGCGGCAGAAATGCCGCCCGTCTCTGTTCGGTTTACCACTGCCACAGGTTTGACGGCGTGATCATCGCCGCCAGCGGCACATCCCATTCCGCTACCGGCAGGCTATCCACCTGCTGACAATCATGCGCCAGCCCGACCGGCAAAAATTTTTCATGCTGCCAGTTCTGCAAGGTTCGGTCATAGAAGCCCCCTCCCATCCCCAGCCGGTGTCCGTTATGGTCAAAGGCCACTAATGGCATCAGCACCACCTCCAGCTCGCTTAGCGGCAGCAGATTAAGGATATTCAGCGCTGGTTCAGGAATACGCAGGCGGTTCGGCTGCAGAGGCGTCGTGGCATCGTAGCGGAAAAACAGTAACTGCCCGCGTGCGAAGGGATGCAATACCGGCAGATAAACCTGTTTTTTCTGCTGCCACAGTTTTGCAATCAGCGGACGGGTATTGAGTTCACCATCAACCGAGAGGAACAGCGCGATATGGTTGGCCTGACGGATAGGGGCAAAATTAAGCGCGCGTTCGGCGGCTTGTTCCGCAGCCTGTTGCTGTTGTTCATCACTGAGCGCCAGGCGCAGATGGCGAACATGGGTACGAATATCCTGACGATCTGACAATGAGATGGATGTCATAGGGAACTCGTTGCAGCTAATGGGGGCGCCCGAAGGCTGAAACGGTCTGGCCGTTTGAAGGGAAGGGAATCTCCGAGATGCCGCAGCAGGCTGTAACCCTTGAACCCTTGGTTCAAGGTGAGTATGCCGTCGCAACCATCAGGCTTCTCGGACGGACCGAGCATGCTCACAGGTTACGGAGCGTCACACTCTGTTGGTATGAAATATCGGCTCAGGGGACTGGCCCGCTTGCAAACATCTCAGAGAAAATTTACTTCACCGTCACTGTATCACAGCCAACCATGAAGTGTTATTCGAACTTTGCACCCTGACGATCAGATATGCGACCTTGCTCAAGTAATGCTTGCTCAATGGTCTGTTGCAGCATACGAATACGTTGTTCCATGTTGGCAGCATAGTCGCGTGTTTTGACTTTTTCCTGCGCCAGCTCATGACAAATATTCAATGCGGCAATGAACACCAGTTGCTCGGTATTTGTGACTCTAGTGCGAACTTTTAAATCTTGCAACCGTTGATTGAGGTCTTCCGCAGCCATGTTCAGCGCATCTTGCTGTTCAGGCGGACAATTCACTCTTAATGAACGGCCAAAAATTTGAATATCTACCGGTTGTGCAGACATGCCACCTTCCTGACTGATTACTGCGCCCGCTATTCACCCTTGCCACTCAAGGGCTTGGGAGGGGCGCCACTATATATACCCCAAAGAGAAGAAACAAGCCCTTTCTGGAATCGTCGAGGCACCTGGTGGTAGCATAACACGAACTTATCCTGCCAACGACGATGAATACGTATGTCTATACAGAACACAATGCCGGGTTATGACGCTCTGGCTTCAGCTCTCACACAGCAAGGCGTCGGTATGACGCCAGCGGAAATGCACGGTTTAATCAGCGGCATCATCTGCGGTGGCAGTAAAGACCGCAGCTGGCAAACGCTGGTCCATGATCTGACTAATGAAGGTATGGCGTTCTCTCAGGTGCTGTCCCAGCCGCTGCAGCAACTGCATCAGAGCGTAAGCGAGATGCTGGAAGACGATGGCTTCCTGTTTCAGCTCTATCTTCCCGAGGATGATGACATCACGGTATTCGACCGCGCCGACGCGCTGGCGGGTTGGGTCAATCACTTCCTGCTGGGACTGGGCGTGACGCAACCTAAGCTGGACAAAGTGACCGGCGAGACCGGTGAAGCGATTGACGACCTGCGCACTATCTCTCAGCTGGGTTATGACGAAGATGAAGATCAGGAAGAGCTGGAGAACTCACTGGAAGAGATCATTGAGTATGTGCGCGTTGCGGCGCTGCTTTGTCATGATACTTTTACCCATCAGCAGCCCACTGCCGTTGAGATGAAAAAACCGACCTTACACTAAACCAGGATTTTAACAGGGAGCCGTATTGTGGTTAATCTTTCCGCGTTTTTACAGCGCCGTCAGGCACTGTTAGCCAAAATGGCGCCGGCCAGTGCGGCGGTGATTTTTGCTGCGCCAGAAGCAACACGCAGTGCCGATAGCGAATACCCGTATCGCCAGAACAGCGATTTCTGGTATTTCACCGGTTTTAACGAGCCGGAAGCGGTGCTGGTACTGATTAAAAGCGATGAGACACATAACCACAGCGTGCTGTTTAACCGCGTACGCGATAAAACCGCCGAGATCTGGTTTGGCCGTCGGCTGGGACAGGATGCGGCGCCGGAAAAACTTGGCGTCGACCGTGCTCTGCCGTATGACGATATCCACCAGCAGCTGCACCTGCTGCTGAATGGTCTGGATGTGGTCTACCATGCACAGGGCGAGTATGCCAGCGCGGACAGCATTCTGTTCAGCGCGCTGGATAAGCTGCGCCGCGGCTTCCGGCAAAATCTGCAGGCTCCGGGCACGTTGACCGACTGGCGTCCCTGGGTGCATGAAATGCGGCTGTTTAAATCAGCGGAAGAGGTTGAGATCCTGCGTCAGGCCGGGAAAATCAGCGCGCTGGCCCATACCCGCGCCATGCAGCAGTGCCGTCCGGGGATGTATGAATATCAGCTGGAAGGTGAAATTCTGCATGAGTTTAACCGCCATGGCGCGCGCTTCCCCTCCTACAATACTATCGTGGGCGGCGGCGAAAACGGCTGCATTCTGCACTACACCGAAAATGAATCGCCGCTACGGGATGGCGACCTGGTACTGATTGATGCCGGCTGTGAGTTCCATGGCTACGCAGGTGATATTACCCGTACCTTCCCGGTGAATGGCAAATTTAGCGCGCCGCAGCGCGCGATTTACGACATTGTCCTGGCATCGTTGTCTCGTTCGCTGGAACTGTTCGCCCCGGGCGTCAGTATCCGTGAGGTGAATAACGAAGTGGTGCGTATTATGGTCAGCGGTCTGGTAAAACTCGGCGTGTTGAAAGGCGATGTTGATCAGCTGATTGCCGATGCCGCCCACCGCCAGTTCTTTATGCATGGCCTCAGCCACTGGCTGGGGCTGGATGTGCATGATGTCGGCCATTACGGCACTGCCGATCGCGGCCGCATTTTGCAGCCAGGCATGGTGCTGACGATCGAGCCGGGTCTGTATATTGCACCGGATGCCGATGTGCCTGCGGAGTATCGCGGTATTGGTATTCGTATTGAAGATGACATTGTGATCACCGCTGATGGTAATGAGAATCTTACCGACAGCGTGGTGAAAAATGCCGATGATATTGAAGCGTTAATGGCGGCAGCTAAAGCGTTATGAGCATTATTATCGCAGGCGGAGGTATGACCGGCGCCACGCTGGCGCTGGCGATTTCCCACCTTTCGCAGGGGCGGCTGCCGGTGACGCTGGTTGAAGCCAGCGCCCCGGGAAATGGCGATCATCCCGGTTTTGATGGCCGGGCCATCGCGCTGGCGGAAGGCACCTGTCAGCAGCTGGCGGCGATTAATATCTGGCCCTCTCTGCAGGAGTGCGCCACGCCGATCACCCATGTTCATGTAAGCGATCGCGGGCATATCGGTTTTGTGGCGCTGGATGCGCAGGATTACGCGGTATCCGCGCTGGGGCAGGTGGTGGAACTGCACGATGTCGGCCAGCGTTTGTTTCGTTTGCTAAAGCAGGCGCCAGGCGTCACGCTGCGCTGCCCGTCTGCAGTCACCGCCGTGAATCGTAGTCAGCAGCAGGTGACGGTAACGCTGGACAGCGGTGAACAGCTGGCTGGACAATTGCTGGTCGCCGCTGATGGTTCGCGTTCGCAGCTGGCTGCCGCTTGCGGTATCCAGTGGCAGACGGATGATTATCGCCAGCTGGCAGTGATCGCCAATGTTTCCACCCAGTTGCCGCACCATGGCCGGGCATTTGAGCGGTTTACCCGCGACGGACCGCTGGCGCTGTTACCGATGTCAGGCGGCCGCAGTTCGCTGGTATGGTGTCATCCGTTGGCAGATAAAGCGCGGGTGGATAGCTGGGGCGACGATGAGTTTTTACGCCAGCTGCAAAACGCCTTTGGCTGGCGGTTGGGTAAATTTACCCAGCTGGGGCGGCGGGTTAGTTATCCGCTGGCGCTACAAACCGCGACGCAAAATACCAGTCATCGTCTGGCGCTGGTCGGCAATGCGGCGCAAACACTGCATCCGATTGCCGGTCAGGGATTTAATCTTGGCCTGCGCGATGTGATGTCGCTGGCGGAAACCCTGGCGAGCGCCAGTCGTCAGCAGCAGGATCCCGGCAGTTTTGCCGTGTTGCAACGTTACCATCACCGCCGTCAGCCCGATCGACAAACCACCGTTGCGATTACCGACAGTCTGGTGCGGCTGTTTGCCAACCGCTATGCGCCGTTGGTGGCAGGACGCAATCTCGGCCTGATGGCCATGGACAATTTACCGCTGATGCGCCATATGCTGGCTGAGCGCACGCTCGGCTGGGTGAAGCGTTGATAAGAGGATTTGCATGCAAACATTTGACGTAGTGATCGCCGGCGGCGGTATGGTTGGCCTGGCGGTGGCTTGCGGATTGCAGGGCAGCGGGCTGCGCGTGGCGGTGCTGGAAAAATCCCAGCCGCAGGAGATGGCTGCCGGTGCGCCGCCGGGACTGCGTGTTTCGGCGATTAACGCCGCCAGCGAACGGCTGTTGCAGCATCTTGGCGTCTGGTCTTCGATCCTTGCACTGCGCGCCACGCCATATCACGGTATGCAGGTATGGGATCGTGACAGTTTTGGTCAAATCGCTTTTGATGATGAGCAGCAAGGGATGGCGCACCTTGGCCATATTATTGAAAATCAGGTGATTCACCAGGCGCTGTGGCAGAAAGCCAGCCAGCTGAGTGATATTACGCTGATTGCGCCGACCCGGCTGCAACAGGTGGCATTTGGCGACAATGAAGCTTTTATCACCCTGCAGGATGGCAATATGATGAGCGCCCGC
Organism: Pantoea sp. B65; assembly: GCF_047308185.1. Lineage (NCBI taxonomy): Bacteria > Pseudomonadati > Pseudomonadota > Gammaproteobacteria > Enterobacterales > Erwiniaceae > Pantoea > Pantoea sp. B65. Next base: position 342,110 of record NZ_JAHXPU010000044.1, on the reverse strand, counting down.
CTGTTGATTGCCGCTGACGGCGCCAATTCCTGGCTGCGTAATAAAGCCGATATCCCGTTAACCTTCTGGGATTATCAGCATCATGCGCTGGTTGCCAATATTCGTACTGAACAGCCGCATGATGCGATAGCGCGTCAGGTGTTTCATGGTGATGGCATTCTGGCTTTCCTGCCGCTAAGCGATGCGCATCTGTGCTCAATTGTCTGGTCACTGGCGCCGCAGGAGGCCACGCGTCTGCAAGCGATGCCCGCCGATCTGTTTAACCAGCAGCTGTCGGTAGCTTTCGATATGCGGATGGGATTATGTCAGGTGGAAAGCGAACGTCAGACTTTCCCGCTTATGGGGCGCTATGCGCGCAATTTCGCCGCCCATCGCCTGGCGCTGGTGGGCGATGCCGCACATACCGTACATCCGCTGGCCGGGCAGGGGGTAAACCTTGGCTTTATGGATGCGGCGGAACTGATTGGCGAAATTAAACGTCTGCAGCAGCAGGGCAAGGATATTGGTCAGCATCTCTATCTGCGTCGCTATGAGCGCAGCCGTAAACACAGTGCGGCGTTAATGCTGGCGGGGATGCAGGGTTTCCGCGAGCTGTTTGCCGGCGAAAATCCGGCGAAGAAATTGCTGCGCGATGTCGGTCTGAAGCTGGCGGATACGCTGCCGGGCGTTAAGCCACGTTTGTTAAAACAGGCGATGGGGCTAAATGATCTGCCCGACTGGTTAAAATAGTTCCGCTGGGGCAGCTAACCACCGATCGCGGGGCGGGATTTATTCCGCCCGGCGTATCGCGTTTCAGGTATTCCCATGCAGGGGCGGGACTTATCCCACCCGGCGTATCGCGTTTCAGATATTCCCGTGTCGGGACGGGATTTATTCCGCCCGGCGTATCGCGTTTCAGATACTCCCGTGTCGGGGCGGGATTTATTCCGCCCGGCGTATTGCGTTTCAGATATTCCCCTGTAGGGGCGGGATTTATTCCGCCCGGCGTATCGCGTTTCAGATATTCCCCTGTAGGGACGGGATTTATTCCGCCCGGCGTATCGCGTTTCAGATATTCCCCTGTAGGGACGGGATTTATTCCGCCCGGCGTATTACGTTTCAGATATTCCCGTGTAGGGGCGGGATTTATTCCGCCCGGCGTATCGCGTTTCAGATATTCCCGTGTCGGGGCGGGATTTATTCCGCCCGGCGTATCGCGTTTCAGATATTCCCGTGTCGGGACGGGATTTATTCCACCCGGCGTATCGCGTTTCAGATATTCCCGTGTCGGGGCGGGATTTATTCCGCCCGGTGTATCGCGTTTCAGATATTCCCCTGTAGGGGCGGGATTTATTCCGCCCGGCGTATCGCGTTTCAGATATTCCCCTGTAGGGACGGGATTTATTCCGCCCGGCGTATTACGTTTCAGATATTCCCGTGTCGGGGCGGGATTTATTCCGCCCGGCGTATCGCGTTTCAGATATTCCCCTGTAGGGGCGGGATTTATTCCGCCCGGCGTATTACGATTCAGATATTCCCGTGTCGGGGCGGGATTTATTCCGCCCGGCGTATTACGTTTCAGATATTCCCCTGTAGGGGCGGGATTTATTCCGCCCGGCGTATCGCGTGACGCGGGATCCATCAATGACAGGACCTGCCTGACCCCCTTTGGTTTGACTTTAGAGACATCGCCCTGTTTTGGGGCACATTTGAAATATTCTAATTTTACCCGGATTTTCACATTATTTTTTCTCATGCATAATCCATTTTGCTAAAGTCATTTTTTATCCCCGCGACTGACAACTGGCCTTATTAATCTGCGTTAATAGCTTTTTGATATTAATTGTGTGCCTTATGGCGCAGTTTTTCAGTGAAAAATTCTGCAGAATCAGCGCGCATCGTTATTGTGCAACCCGGATTCGCCCTCGTATAGCTTATGGTTAATCCGCGCATTCAGTGGTAACTTCAGGGCAAAGGTAACGTTTGCGTTGCACCGTTTTGCCGGTAGGAAGCGCGAATCTACGAACAACTTGCTTATGCACAGGATAGATATGACTCAGCAGACTCCTTTGTTCGAACAGCATCAGGCCTGCGGCGCTCGCATGGTGGATTTTCACGGCTGGATGATGCCGCTGCATTACGGTTCGCAGATGGATGAGCATCACGCGGTACGCAATGATGCCGGTATGTTTGATGTGTCCCATATGACCATTGTCGATCTGCACGGCGTCCGCACCCGTGAATTCCTGCGTTACCTGCTGGCGAACGATGTCGCCAAACTGACCAGGCCGGGTAAAGCGCTTTATAGCGGAATGTTGAACGCTTCCGGTGGCGTAATTGACGATCTGATAGTTTACTTTATGACCGAAGACTTTTTCCGTCTGGTGGTCAACTCCGCCACGCGCGAAAAAGATCTGGCGTGGATTAGTCAGCATGCCGCTGCTTATGCGGTACAACTGACCGAACGTGACGACCTGGCGCTGATCGCCGTACAGGGCCCGCATGCTCAGCAGAAAGCGCAAAGCCTGTTCGATGACGCGCAGCGTCAGGCCGTTGCTGATATGAAGCCATTCTTTGGCGTGCAGTCCGGTGAGCTGTTTATCGCCACCACCGGTTATACCGGCGAAGCGGGTTATGAAATTGCGCTGCCGGTGGCACAGGCTGCCGGTTTCTGGCAGCAACTGCTGGCCGCCGGAGTAAAACCTGCCGGCCTGGGCGCGCGCGATACGCTGCGTCTCGAAGCGGGAATGAACCTGTACGGACAAGAAATGGACGAAACCATTTCCCCGCTGGCCGCCAATATGGGCTGGACTATCAGCTGGGAGCCTGCCGACCGTGATTTTATCGGCCGCGAAGCGCTGGAAAACCAGCGTGAGAAAGGTACCGATAAGCTGGTTGGTTTAATCATGACAGAGAAAGGCGTACTGCGTAATGAGTTGCCGGTACGCTTCAGCGATGACGCGGGCAATCAGTATCAGGGCATCATTACCAGCGGCTCGTTCTCCCCAACCTTGGGCTGCAGTATCGCGCTGGCGCGTGTTCCGGCGGCCATTGGTGATAAAGCAATCGTACAGATCCGCAACCGCGAAATGCCGGTGCAGGTCAGCAAACCTGTTTTTGTGCGCGCCGGTAAGCCGGTCGCTAAATAACCCGTTTATTTTTTCTGGAGAGTGTGGCGATGAGCAATGTGCCAAGTGAACTGAAGTATCGTGATAGCCATGAGTGGGTGCGTAAAGAAGCGGACGGCAGCTATACCGTCGGCATCACTGAGCACGCCCAGGAACTGTTGGGCGACATGGTATTTGTCGACCTGCCTGAAGTCGGCGCCACTTTTGCCGCTGGTGATGATTGTGCAGTAGCCGAATCGGTAAAAGCCGCATCGGATATCTACGCGCCGCTGAGTGGGGAAATCATTGCCGTCAACAGCGAACTGGAAGCCGCCCCTGAGCTGGTTAACAGCGACCCATACAGCGACGGCTGGTTATTTAAGATCAAAGCCAGCGATGAATCTGAACTGGATTCGTTGCTGGATGCCGATGCTTACCAGTCAGCTATTGACGAATAGTCACTCCCCTCTCACCCGCCATGCGGGGGGAGGGAGCAATATTTTCTTATGCCCGATGCAGGATTTACCGCTAATGACTCAGACTCTCAGCCAGCTTGAACACACCGGTGCGTTTATCGAGCGCCATATTGGCCCATCTCAGGAACAGCAGGATGCCATGCTGGCTGCCGTTGGCGCCGCTTCAGTTCCTGAACTGATCGCCTCGATTGTTCCCGCCGATATTCAGTTACCCAGCCCGCCGGCCATCGGTGACGCGTTAACTGAACATCAGGCGCTGGCCGAGCTGAAAGCGATTGCCAGTCAGAATCAGCTGTATAAATCCTGGATCGGTATGGGCTACACGCCGGTGCTCACGCCGCCGGTGATCCTGCGTAATATGCTGGAAAATCCGGGCTGGTACACCGCCTATACCCCTTACCAGCCGGAAGTATCACAGGGCCGTCTGGAAGCGCTGCTTAATTTCCAGCAGGTTACGCTGGATCTGACCGGACTGGATATCGCTTCCGCTTCGCTGCTGGACGAAGCGACCGCCGCGGCCGAGGCGATGGCGATGGCCAAACGCGTCAGCAAACTAAAAAATGCCAATAAATTCTTTGTGGCTGATGATATTCATCCGCAAACCCTTGATGTGGTGCGTACCCGAGCGGAAACCTTTGGTTTCGAGGTGCTGGTTGATAAAGCCGATAAGGTGCTGGATCACCAGGATCTGTTTGGCGCACTGCTGCAGCAGGCTGGCACCACCGGTGAAGTCCATGATTATCGTCAGCTGATTGCCGAATTAAAAAATCGCAAAGTGATCGTCAGCGTCGCCGCCGATTTTATGTCGCTGGTTCTGCTGGAAGCGCCGGGCAAACAGGGAGCGGACATTGTGTTCGGCTCTGCGCAGCGTTTTGGCGTGCCGATGGGGTATGGCGGCCCGCACGCGGCATTCTTTGCCGCCCGCGATGAGCATAAGCGTTCAATGCCCGGCCGTATTATTGGCGTATCCCGTGATGCTGCCGGCAATACCGCGCTGCGGATGGCGATGCAGACCCGTGAGCAGCATATCCGTCGTGAGAAAGCGAACTCCAATATCTGTACTTCGCAGGTGCTGCTGGCCAATATCGCCAGTCTGTATGCGGTGTATCATGGCCCGGTCGGATTGAAACGTATTGCCGGTCGTATTCATCGCCTGACTGATATTCTGGCGGCTGGCCTGAAACGTGGCGGTCTGACGCTGCGTCACAACAGCTGGTTTGATACCCTAACTGTCGAGGTGGCCGACAAAGCGGCGGTACTCGATCGCGCTCTGAGTTTTGGCGGTAACCTGCGTACCGATATCCATCATGCGGTGGGTATTACGCTGGACGAAACAACCACCCGTGAAGACGTGGCGATGCTGTTGGCGATCCTGCTCGGCGATAACCATGGTCAGGATATTGACGCGTTAGATGCGCAGGTGGCGGCTGACAGCCAGTCGATCCCGGCCGCTCTGCTGCGTCAGAGTGCGATTCTGACCCACCCGGTATTTAATCGTCATCACAGCGAAACTGAGATGATGCGCTATATGCACAGCCTTGAGCGTAAAGATCTGGCGCTGAACCAGGCGATGATCCCGCTCGGCTCCTGCACCATGAAGCTGAACGCCGCCGCGGAAATGATCCCCATCACCTGGCCGGAATTTGCCGGGTTGCATCCATTCTGCCCGGCAGAGCAGGCAAGCGGTTATCTGCAGATGATTGGCCAGCTGTCACAGTGGCTGGTACAGCTGACCGGTTATGATGCGCTCTGCATGCAGCCGAACTCCGGCGCTCAGGGCGAATATGCCGGTCTGTTGGCGATTCGTCGTTATCACGAAAGCCGTAACGAAGCGGGCCGTCATATCTGTCTGATCCCCAGCTCGGCGCACGGTACCAACCCGGCGTCAGCACAGATGGCGGGAATGGCGGTGGTCGTGGTGGCCTGTGATAAACAGGGCAATATCGACCTGCACGATCTGCGTCTGAAGGCGGAGCAGGCCGGTGAACAACTCTCCTGCATTATGGTGACCTATCCGTCCACCCATGGTGTCTATGAAGAGACCATCCGTGAAGTGTGCCAGATTGTGCATCAGTTTGGTGGTCAGGTGTACCTTGATGGCGCCAATATGAATGCGCAGGTAGGTATTACCACGCCGGGTTATATTGGTGCCGATGTCTCTCACCTGAACCTGCATAAAACATTCTGTATTCCGCACGGCGGTGGCGGTCCGGGCATGGGGCCGATTGGCGTGAAAGCGCATCTGGCGCCTTTTGTCCCGGGTCACAGCGTGGTGCAGATTGAAGGGGTGCTGACACAGCAGGGCGCGGTGTCTGCCGCCCCGTTTGGCAGCGCCTCTATTTTGCCAATTAGCTGGATGTATATTCGCATGATGGGCGCCGAAGGGCTGAAACAGGCCAGTTCGGTCGCCATCCTCAATGCCAACTATATCGCCAGCCGCCTGAAATCCGCCTATCCGATTCTGTATACCGGTCGTGATGGCCGCGTGGCGCACGAATGTATTCTGGATATTCGTCCGCTGAAAGAGCAAACCGGCATCAGTGAACTGGATATTGCTAAGCGCCTGATCGACTACGGTTTCCACGCGCCAACCATGTCATTCCCGGTGGCCGGGACTCTGATGGTTGAGCCGACCGAATCTGAGAGCAAAATCGAACTGGATCGCTTTATCGATGCGATGCTGTCGATTCGTATCGAGATCGATCGCGTCGCCGATGGAGAATGGCCGGTGGAAGATAATCCGCTGGTGAATTCACCGCATACGCAAATGGAAATCGTCGCTGAGTGGTCGCATCCGTACAGCCGCGAACTGGCGGTATTCCCGGCTGGCAGCGACAATAAATACTGGCCGACCGTGAAGCGCCTCGACGATGTCTTCGGTGACCGCAACCTGTTCTGTTCCTGCGTGCCGATCAGTGACTATCAGTAGTCATTAATTGCAGATTATCGTCATCATGGCCGGGCTTGCCCGGCCTTTTTTATGGGAGAAAAAGATGAAAATTGCTTTGGTGACCGGCGCCAGTCGCGGCATTGGCCGTGCTACGGCGCTACTGCTGGCGCAACGCGGCTATCAGGTGGCGGTAAACTATCATCAGCGTGCGCAGGCGGCTGATGAGGTGGTGCGACTGATTGAACAGGCTGGCGGCAGTGCCTTTAGTGTCCAGGCGAATATCGCTGACGAAGCGCAGGTGATGGCGATGTTCCGGCGCATTGATCAACAGCCGGGGGAACTCAGCGCGCTGGTCAATAACGCCGGGATTTTATTTCAGCAGGCAACGATTGAGCAACTGACCGCTGAGCGCATTAACCGGCTATTCAGCACCAATGTCACTGGCAGCTTTATCTGCTGTCGTGAAGCGATCAGACGTATGGCATGGCATCACGGCGGCAAAGGCGGAGCGATTGTTAATGTCTCTTCTGCGGCCGCCCGGCTGGGGGCGCCGGGGGAATATATTGATTATGCCGCGTCGAAAGGCGCGATGGATACGCTGACCAAAGGCTTATCGCTGGAAGTGGCGGCGCAGGGCGTGCGGGTTAACGGTGTGCGGCCGGGGTTTATCTATACTGAAATGCATGCCGATGGCGGTGAAGCGGATCGGGTCAATCGTGTGGCGCCAGCGATTCCGATGCAGCGCGGTGGTCAGGCGGCGGAGATTGCCAGCGCGGTCGTCTGGTTACTTAGCGATGAAGCATCGTATATCACCGGCAGTATTATTGATGCCGCCGGCGGGCGCTAGAGCGGCGGGCAGAAAATATGTGAGGCGGTTACACTTTAATTTTGGCTTACATGTGTACTCTGAAACTATTCTCAGTTACGCTGTCTCTGTACAAATCTGCGGCACTAAGCCGTTGATGCAGCCAGCTCGTATGGTGGCTTTTGATTCCGGGGGAGATCCTGCCTTTATGACGAATAACTCGCTGGCAGTAGAGGGTTACTCACTGGCTGAAGAGATTGCGAACAGTATCAGCCACGGCCTCGGATGTATCCTGGGTATTATTGGTTTAGTGTTACTGCTTAACCAGGCGATTGATGCGCGCGCCGGGGTGATAGCCATCACCAGCTACAGTGTCTATGGCGGCAGCATGATCCTGCTGTTTCTGGCATCAACGCTGTATCATTCGATCCCGCATCCGCGCGCCAAATACTGGCTGAAAAAACTCGATCACTGCGCCATCTACGTGTTGATTGCCGGCACCTATACCCCCTTTATGCTGATCGCGCTGAAATCGCCGCTGGCACACTGGATGATGGCGGTGGTCTGGAGTCTGGCGCTGGTGGGTATTGTGTTTAAGCTACTCTTCGCGCACCGCTTTCCGGCGATGTCGCTGGTCACTTATCTGCTGATGGGCTGGTTATCGCTGATTGTGATTTATCAGCTGGCGATGAAGCTGTTGCCGGGTGGCGTCTGGCTGCTGGCTGCTGGCGGCATTATCTATACGCTTGGGGTGATTTTTTACGCGGTAGAGCGTATCCCCTACAACCACGCCATCTGGCATGGTTTTGTGCTTGCTGGCAGCTTATGTCACTTTCTCGCCATTTACTTCTATGTGATGTAATCATCGGGCGGGGCATCACTGCCCCGCCGGCGCTGCTGATATCAGGTAATGCTATAAGGCAGTGGCTGAATCGCTAACTTGCCGCCTTCATCACCGTGCACCCGCAGCACGCTATCCGCTTCCAGATCGTTATTCAGTACCGCCTGAACCCAGACTTCGCCATTATCCAGCTGGGTTGCCGCCAGAACAGTCCCGGTGCGACGCCAGTTTTCACCCAGCTGCAATTCCAGTGAGTCACCGGCTTGCGGAACGTGACTGGCGCTGCCCGCCAGCCAGAACAACGCGCGCTTATTCGCGCCGCGGAACTTCGCCCGCGCCACCATCTCCTGACCGGTGTAACAGCCTTTTTTAAAGCTAATTGCATCCAGCGCCTGCAGGTTAGTGGCCTGCGGAATAAACTGGGCGCTGTTCTTGTCATCAATAACTGGCAAGCCCGCTTCAATATTCAGCGCCAGCCATTGCGCGCTGTCATTGAATTGCGCTTCACCCGCCAGTTTTTGCCGGATGGCCTCGGCCTGGGTTGCGCTGGTGACCAGCAGAAAACGCTCGGCCGGGTGGGCAAACCACAGCAGGGTAGTCTCGTCCTGCTGTACCACCGGCGTTGCGGCATCCGGCAGTTGACTAAACAGGCCGGCCAGCGCGCCGCGCGCCTGAAAACCAGCGACGCCAAGCAGCACGGACTCATCGTCGGCGGCAATAATCACTTTCGAGAACACCGCATATTTTTTTAATTCGGCGATCTGCGTCTCTCGCAGGCTGCGGCGCTCAATATAAGCGAAGCCTTCACCGCGATGAAACAGGCGCAGATTACTCCACATCTTCCCTTTGGCATCGCAGTGGGCGCAGGGAAGATGCTGTTCGGCAGTCAGTGTGGTGATATCGAGCGTCACCTGGCCTTGCAAATAACTGACGCTGTCCTGACCCTGTACGGTCGCCAGCGCCCAATCTTCGAGCGAAATCAGCGTGAGCGGCAGACGCGCTGAGGCCACAGGCTGACGGGGCGGTAAAGTAAAGGTTGGCATAGTTATATCCTGAATGGAGGGTTCAAAAGCCATCAATATGTTGCTCATGTTAAAAGAGCCCACTTGCATTGCAACCTGTTTTCAGGCAACGACGCACAAAACGCGTGTTATTCCTGCGTCTGGCTGGCTGCGCTTTGCGTGTTATGCCGCAGAGGCGAAATTTGCGTATCGCGCATTTTGCTTAAAAAGCGCTAAACTAGCGGCCATGTTTGGCTAACTAATGGTTGGAAAATGGATATTAACAACAAAGCACGCGTTCACTGGGCCTGCCGTCGCGGCATGCGTGAGCTGGATATCTCCATTATGCCGTTCTTCGAGTATGAATATGACTCGTTAAACGACGGTGAAAAGCAGGCATTTATTAAGCTGCTGGAGAGTGACGACCCGGATCTGTTCAACTGGCTGATGAATCATGGCGAACCTGCCGATCCCGAGCTGAAACGCATGGTTAAACTGATCCAATTGAGAAACAAACAACGTGGTCCTGTGGCAATCTGATCTGCGTATTTCCTGGCAAGCACAGTGGGTATCACTGTTGCTGCACGGCACGGTTATTCTGCTGCTGTTACTGGCGCCCTGGCCACCCAATTATACCGTGGTGTGGATGGTGCTACTGACACTGGTGGTACTGGAGAGTGTTCGCAGCCAGCGGCGTATTCGTCGTCGCGAAGGGGCGATTGCCCTGCTGAACCAACGGCGTTTGCGCTGGCGCCGGCAGGAGTGGGATATCACCCGGCGCCCGTGGCTGATTGGGCAAAGTATCTTATTGAGCTTGCGGGATAATAAAGGCCAGCGTGAGCGTTTGTGGCTGGTGCGTGACAGTATGGATGAAGCTGCCTGGCGTCAACTGCGGCAATGTTTGCTTAGCGGTACGGCTGATAAGCAATAAATGGCCGCCTGGCCCTGCGGCCAGCACTACGCTGTCCGCGCCAGGATTTGTCCCCGCTCGGGTAACGGCATTGTCGCTGCCCGTTACAGCAGATCGGCCATTTCCGTCAGTACCTGTTCACACCACTGTTCGATGCGTTCGTCGCTGACGTCATACTGATTCACATCGTCCAGCGCCAGGCCGACAAACTGTTTGCCATCGCTGGTGAGCGGTTTTCGGCTGGTAAACTCGTAGCCTTCCAGCGGCCAGTAGCCAATAAAGGTGACGCCCATCGGTGTCAGCAAGTCGTGCAGCATGCCGAGGGCATCAAGGAACCATTCGCCATAGCCGAGCTGGTCGCCCATTCCGTACAGAGCCACCACTTTGCCAGTTAAGTTTAGCGACGGAATATCGCTCCAGACGGCTTCCCAATCTTCCTGCAGTTCGCCAAAATCCCAGGTTGGAATGCCCATAATCAACAGGTCATACTGTTCCATCAGGGTGGGCGAATCATCTTTCAGATTGTGCAGCGTAACCAGTTCTTCACCGATAAAGTCACGCATTTTTTCCGCTGCCATTTCGGTATAGCAGGTACTGGAGCCGTAAAAAAGGCCTATTTTCATGCCGGGAAAACTCATTCTTAATGCAATTAGGCTGATTGTATCAGAACCGGGCAGGGATCAGGCATAATGAGCAGTAATGCTTACTGATAATGAGGCAGCAGTGCAGGATACCGATTTGATCGAGCAATTTCTGGATGCGCTATGGATTGAACGCAATCTTGCGCAGAACACGCTGACATCCTACCGTCTGGATTTGCAGGCGCTGACCGACTGGCTGCAGCATCATGAGCGTTCGCTGCTCAATGCTGAAGCGGTTGATTTGCAATCCTTTCTCGCCGAACGGCTGGAAGGGGGGTACAAAGCCAGTAGCTCAGCGCGTTTGCTGAGCGCTATGCGACGTTTGTTTCAATACCTCTACCGCGAGAAACAGCGCGATGACGACCCGAGCGCGCTACTTTCATCACCCAAGCTGCCGCAGCGTCTGCCGAAAGATCTCTCTGAGGCGCAGATTGAACGTCTGTTGCAGGCGCCGGGTACCGAACAACCGATTGAACTGCGCGATAAGGCGATGCTGGAGCTGTTGTACGCTACCGGACTTCGCGTCTCAGAACTGGTAGGCTTAAATCTGAGTGATGTCAGTCTGCGTCAGGGGGTAGTGCGGGTGATCGGTAAAGGCAATAAAGAGCGTCTGGTACCGCTGGGAGAAGAAGCGGTGTACTGGATCGAGCAGTTTATCGAGTATGGTCGGCCGTGGCTGATGAATGGTCAGACAAGTGATGTACTGTTCCCCAGCAACCGTGCGCAGCATATGACGCGACAAACTTTTTGGCATCGAATTAAGTATTATGCGACGCTGGCCGCTATAGACAGCGAAAAATTATCGCCGCATGTGCTGCGTCACGCCTTTGCTACCCATCTGCTGAACCATGGGGCGGATTTACGTGTCGTACAGATGCTGTTAGGCCATAGTGATCTGTCGACGACACAAATTTATACGCATGTCGCCACCGAGCGGCTGCGTCAGTTACATCAAAAGCATCATCCGCGTGCCTGAGGCGCCGGCGTGAAAGTTAGGATTAAGGACCAATATGAAAAAGCGTTTTATGCTGATATCACTACTGCTTGCGTCAGTCACTGGCGTTGCCCGGGCAGATGATGCGGCAATCCAGGCTTCACTAAAGAAGCTGGGTTTACAGCAAATTGAGATTCAGTCGTCGCCGTTAGCCGGTACTAAAACCGTACTGACTGAAAGCGGCGTGCTATATGTTTCCGAAGACGGTAAACACTTTATTCAGGGGCCGCTGTATGACGTCAGCGGCACGCAGCCGGTGAATGTCACTAATAAGCTGCTGGAGAAAAAAGTCGACGCGCTGACCAGTGAGATGATCGTTTACAAGGCGGCAAAAGAGCAGCATGTGATTACTGTGTTTACCGATATCACCTGTGGTTACTGTCGTAAACTGCACGAACAGATGGCCGACTACAACGCGCTGGGGATTACCGTGCGCTATCTGGCATTCCCGCGTCAGGGGCTGAACAGCCCGACGGAAAAAGAGATGAAGTCGATCTGGTGTACGGCGGATCGTAAGAAATCGTTTGACGCTGCGATGAAGGGTGAAGAGATATCACCTGCCGACTGTAAAATTAACCTTGATGAACACTACAAACTCGGCGTGCTGTACGGTATTCAGGGCACGCCTGCTATTTTGCTGGATAACGGCATCATGGTACCCGGTTATCAGGGGCCGCAAGAGATGAAGCAGATGCTTGATAGTCAGAAACGCGGTGGCTAAGTTTCAGTGAATAAACCAACTCAACTTCGTCGCCGTCAGGCGGCGGACGCAACGCAACTACCGGCAGAACTTCATCCGTTATTGCGCCGTTTGTATAGCCATCGCGGTATACAGCAGGCCAGTGAACTGGAGCGTGGGGCTAAATATCTGCTGCCGTTTCAGTCGCTGAACGGCATTCAGCGCGCCGTCGGGATTCTGCACCAGGCGCTGGCCAGGCAGCAGCGTATTATGATCGTCGGTGATTTTGATGCTGATGGCGCCACCAGTACCGCGCTGACCGTGCTGGCGTTACGCAGTATGGGTGGCCGCAATATTGAATATCTGGTGCCTAATCGTTTCGAAGACGGCTATGGCCTGAGCCCGGAGGTGGTGGAACAGGCGGCGGCGCGCGGGGCGGAACTGATCGTCACCGTGGATAACGGTATTTCGTCGCTGGCCGGCGTGGTTTGCGCGCAGCAGAAGGGTATCCCGGTGGTGATCACCGATCACCACTTACCGGGTGAAACCCTGCCGGCAGCGGAAGCTATTGTTAATCCTAATCTTGTGGACTGCACCTTTCCGTCACGCTCGCTGGCCGGTGTCGGCGTCGCGTTTTATCTGATGCTGGCGCTACGTGCGCATCTGCGTGAACAGGGCTGGTTTGAGCAGGGAATGGCGGTGCCGAATCTTGCCGAACTGCTCGACCTGGTGGCGCTGGGCACCGTGGCGGATGTGGTGCCGCTGGATGCCAACAACCGCATTCTGGTCTGGCAGGGGCTAAGCCGTATTCGTGCCGGTAAATGTCGGCCTGGCATTCGCGCCTTACTGGAGATTTCCGCGCGTGATGCGCGTCAGCTGGCGGCCAGCGACCTCGGATTCGCCCTCGGACCGCGTCTTAATGCCGCTGGCCGACTGGATGATATGTCGGTCGGCGTGGCGTTGCTGCTGACGGAGGACGTGGCGCAGGCGCGCATGCTGGCGCATGAGCTGGATGCGCTGAATCAGACGCGTAAAGAGATTGAGCAGGGCATGCAGGCGGAAGCGCTGACGCTTTGTGACCAGCTGGAACGCAACAGCGACGCATTGCCGCTCGGTATTGCCATGTATCACCCCGAGTGGCATCAGGGGGTGGTGGGCATACTGGCTTCGCGGCTGAAAGAGCGTTTCCATCGCCCGGTGATTGCCTTTGCGCCAGCCGGTGATGGCATACTAAAAGGCTCCGGACGTTCAGTGTCAGGATTACATATGCGCGATGCGTTAGAGCGTATTGATACGCTGCATCCGGGCTTAGTGCTGAAGTTTGGCGGCCATGCGATGGCGGCCGGGCTGTCGCTGCAGGAGGCGCGTTTTGAAGAGTTTAGCCAGCGCTTTGCCGAGCTGGTCGGTGAGTGGCTGGATGCCGACACGCTGCACGGCGTGATCTGGTCTGACGGCGAGTTAGCGGCGCAGGAGCTGACGTTGCCAACGGCGGAACTGCTGCGTGAAGCCGGCCCCTGGGGGCAGGCGTTCCCGGAGCCGATTTTCGATGGCAAGTTTAAATTGTTGCAGCAGCGGCTGGTGGGCGAGCGCCATTTAAAAGTGATGCTGGAACCCCTGGGCGGCGGTCCGCTGCTGGATGGTATCGCGTTTAATATTGATACTGCGCTCTGGCCCGATCCGAGTATCCGACAGGTTGAACTGGCTTATAAGCTCGACGTTAATGAGTTTCGCGGTAACCGTAATGTGCAGTTGATTATTGAACATTTATGGCCGCTATAATTGCGGGTCGCATAAATGCGCCCCCTGGATGCACTGAACACGTCTTTGACGGGTCGCATAAATGCGACCCCTGGATGCACTGAACACGTCTTTGACGTGTTCAGTGCTACAAACCGCGCGGTAATTCAGTTAAACTGCCCCGTTATATTACAGACATTCCTAAATAAAGATTCTTAACCATGTTTGAAATTAATCCGGTAAAAAACCGTATTCAGGATCTCACGGAGCGCAGCGACGTTCTTCGGGGGTATCTTTGACTACGATGCTAAGAAAGAACGCCTCGAAGAAGTAAACGCGGAACTTGAACAGTCTGACGTCTGGAACGATCCGGAACGTGCGCAAGCGCTGGGCAAAGAGCGTTCAACGCTAGAGGCTATCGTCGAAACACTCGACCAGATGTCGCAAGGTCTGGAAGATGTGGCTGGCCTGCTGGAACTGGCGGTCGAAGCCGACGATGAAGATACCTTTAACGAAGCGGTCAGCGAGCTGGATGGGCTGGAGAAAAAACTGGGCGAACTGGAATTCCGCCGCATGTTCTCTGGCGAATACGACAGCGCTGATTGCTATATCGATATTCAGGCCGGTTCCGGCGGTACTGAAGCGCAGGACTGGGCCAGTATGCTGGTTCGTATGTACCTGCGCTGGGCCGAAGCCAAAGGCTTCAAAACTGAAATCATCGAAGAGTCTGATGGCGATGTGGCCGGCACCAAGTCCGCGACACTGCGTATCAGCGGTGATTATGCTTTTGGCTGGTTACGGACCGAAACCGGCGTTCATCGCCTGGTGCGTAAAAGCCCGTTCGATTCCGGTGGCCGTCGCCATACCTCATTTAGCTCTGCCTTTGTCTATCCTGAAGTGGATGATGATATTGATATTGAAATCAATCCGGCAGACCTGCGTATCGACGTCTATCGCGCCTCGGGCGCCGGTGGTCAGCACGTTAACCGTACTGAATCCGCGGTGCGTATTACCCATATCCCGACCAATACCGTGACCCAGTGTCAGAACGACCGTTCTCAGCATAAGAACAAAGATCAGGCCATGAAGCAGATGAAAGCGAAGCTGTATGAGCTGGAAATGCAGAAGAAAAATGCTGAAAAACAGGCGCTTGAAGAAACCAAGTCCGATATCGGCTGGGGCAGCCAGATTCGTTCTTACGTCCTTGATGATTCACGCATCAAAGATCTGCGTACCGGTGTGGAAACACGCAATACCCAGGCGGTACTGGATGGCGATCTGGATCGATTTATTGAAGCAAGTTTGAAAGCAGGGTTATAAGGAACCGACATGTCTGAACAACAACCGCAGGGTGCTGCTGATGCCGCAGTTGAGCTTAACAACGAACTGAAAGCGCGTCGCGAAAAGCTCAGCGCGCTGCGTGACAATGGCGTGGCGTTTCCGAACGATTTCCGCCGCGATCGTACTTCTGACCAGCTGCATGCCGAATTTGACGGCAAACAGAATGAAGAGCTGGAAGAACTGAACATTGAGGTCAGCGTGGCGGGCCGTATGATGACGCGCCGCATTATGGGTAAAGCGTCATTTGTTACCCTGCAGGACGTTGGTGGCCGTATACAGCTGTATGTGGCGCGCGATGATCTGCCAGAAGGTCACTACAACGAGCAGTTTAAAAAATGGGACCTGGGCGATATCCTCGGCGCGCGCGGTAAGCTGTTCAAAACCAAAACCGGCGAACTGTCGATTCATTGTAGCGAACTGCGTTTACTGACCAAGGCCCTGCGTCCGCTGCCGGACAAGTTTCATGGTCTGGCCGATCAGGAAACCCGTTACCGTCAGCGTTACCTCGATCTGATTGCTAACGACGAATCACGCAACACCTTTAAAGTGCGTTCACAAATCATGGCCGGTATTCGCCAGTTTATGGTTGGTCGCGACTTTATGGAAGTGGAAACCCCAATGATGCAGGTGATCCCAGGCGGCGCTTCTGCGCGTCCGTTTATCACCCATCACAATGCGCTGGATATTGATATGTACCTGCGTATTGCCCCGGAGCTGTATCTGAAGCGTCTGGTGGTGGGTGGTTTTGATCGCGTATTTGAGATCAACCGTAACTTCCGTAACGAGGGTATTTCGCCGCGCCACAACCCTGAGTTCACCATGATGGAACTCTATATGGCGTATGCGGATTATAAAGATCTGATCGAACTGACCGAGAGTCTGTTCCGTACCCTGGCGCAAAATGTACTGGGTACTACGGTAGTGCCGTATGGCGATCAGCAGTTTGACTTTGGCAAGCCGTTTGAAAAACTGACGATGAAAGAAGCCATTCTGAAATATCGTCCGGAAACCAATCTGGCGGATCTCGACGATATGGCAAAAGCCTCCGCTATTGCCAGCGCTCTCGGTATCAAAATTGAGAAGAGCTGGGGTCTCGGCCGCGTAGTGACTGAGATCTTCGAAGAGACCGCCGAAAGCCATCTGATCCAGCCGACCTTTATCACCGAATACCCGGCGGAAGTATCGCCGCTGGCGCGTCGTAATGACGACAACCCGGAAATCACTGACCGCTTTGAGTTCTTTATCGGCGGCCGTGAAATTGGTAACGGCTTCTCCGAGCTGAATGATGCAGAAGATCAGGCTGAGCGCTTTGCCCAGCAGGTGAATGCGAAAGATGCCGGTGATGATGAAGCGATGTTCTATGACGAAGACTATGTCACCGCGCTGGAGCACGGTCTGCCACCGACTGCCGGTCTGGGCATTGGTATCGACCGGATGGTAATGCTGTTTACCAACAGCCATACCATCCGTGACGTAATCCTGTTCCCGGCGCTGCGTCCAACTAATAAGTAAGCGGACGCCACGCGCATAACGGTCAGCTGATGCTGGCCGTTTTTTTTGTCTTTTTTGGGCTCTTTACCCTGTGTGCCGGGTTGTAGTAGCTTATAAATGTAACAACCTGTCTACTTCCCCGGGGGGCGCATGACCAGTACCACTTATACCCGTCGCCACAGCGGAGGGGAAATCCGATGACTGTCAAACCTCGCCCCGATTTCATCCGTAACTGGCGTGAACTTGAGGGAGAAGATAATGAACACTATCCCGACAGTGATGAGCTGATGTCGATTAGCGCCACCCTGAGCTATCGGCTCGGCCTGACGCGTATCGGTATTCACCATGAACGTCTGCTGCCGGGCCGGCGGATGTCTTATCCCCACGCTGAGAGCGCCGAAGAGGAGTTCGTCTATGTGCTGGAAGGGCATCCGCATGCCTGGATCAATGGGGAACTGTTTGCGCTGCAACCTGGAGATGCGGTGGCGTTTCCCGCCGGTACCGGCATCTGCCATACCTTTATCAATAACAGCCAGCACGAAGCGCGACTGATGGTGATTGGTGAAGCCAGTAAAGTGGAAAACCGCATCTATTACCCGAAAAACCCGCAGTATGAAGCAAGCCGTGAAGATCGCTGGAGTGATGTACCCGAACAGCAATTTGGCGAGCATAATGGTTTGCCGGATAGCATAAAACCGGCGGGGAAAAAGGGCGCCTGATGAAAACACTGGGACTGATTGGTGGTATGAGCTGGGAATCAACCGTGCCTTACTACCGGATGATTAACCAGGGGATTAAACAGCGGCTGGGTGGCCTGCACTCGGCAAAGCTGGTGCTGTACAACGTTGATTTTCATGAGATTGAACGCTGTCAGTCCAGCGGCGACTGGCCACTGGCCGGGCAGATGCTGGCGGATGCGGCACTGGCATTAAAGGCGGCAGGAGCGGAAGGGATTGTGCTCTGTACAAACACCATGCATAAAGTCGCCGATGCGATTGTGCAACAGAGCGGTTTGCCGTTTTTGCATATTGCTGATAGTACCGCGCAGGCGATTCAACACGCGGGTATGACGCGGGTGGCATTACTTGGCACGCGTTATACCATGGAGCAGGATTTTTATCGGGGCCGGCTGACGCAGTTATCGGGAATTGAAACGCTGATACCTGATGCGGCCACCAGAGAAAAAGTTAATCAGATTATCTTTTCCGAACTCTGTCTCGGGCAGTTTAGTCCGCAGTCACGGCAGTTTTTCCAGCAGGCGATTGCCCGGCTGAAAGCAGAGGGCGCGCAGGGGGTGATTTTCGGCTGTACCGAAATTGGCCTGCTGCTGAATGAACAACAGAGTCCGCTAGCGGTATTTGACACCACGGCGATCCATGCCAGTGCGGCGGTGCAATTTATGCTCGATCATTGAGCATCAATCTGCAGGGGCGGCATTGATGCCGCCCGTGTCAGATAGCGTGCAAATTAAGATTTCAGTGTACTGTCCAGCCAGTCCTTAAAGCGGGAGTAAGGGACATACAGCGCCACATCTTTGTACAAGGTCTTGCCGGTTTTAATATCGTTAATTTCCCGACTATAGCCAACAATAACCCCGCCAATACTGTCATCTGAAGCGTTGTATACCGCACCGCCCGACATACCCTGCACCACACCTGCATTGGCAGCAACCACCACGCAGCTCAGTTTGTTCCAGTTGCTCTTCAGCCCGGTATTCACCAGATTGGTGCCGCTGGATGCCACCGGCATGGCAGAAATAAAACTATATCCATACAGATTTATCCGGTCACCCATTCTGCCGTTGCGAAAGTGAGGCTGCAGACTGGCTTCGCTGTTTTTGTGATAAACCACGGCCAGATCGCATTCCGGATGGTAGGCTTTCACGCGGTACATTGAAAACTTCGCCACGTGCGCTGCGGTAAGGCTGTATTCTGGTGTTAGCGGTATAGTCGTGCCTAATGTGCCAATCCCGAGTATGGTCGGGATCCCGGTCACAGTCATATCAACCCTTTTTTCAGCCTCACTGCTGTACTGATACTTCCCTACTGAGCATCCACTCAGCACAAATAACAATAAGGCTATAATCAGTCGCATTTTTTCTCCCCGACGTTGATTATCAAGCAACGTAACTTTTTTTACCCGGTACATTCCATGTGCAAGGTATCGGCTGAAAGGCCATATTCTTTAAAGCTGAATCTGCACCGAAGCCTAAAGAACTCAGACAGGATGACAATGTTAAATTTGCAAAACGATTAAAACTGGGATCAATCTTAACGCGTAATGTTACGAATGGATAAAGTTTAGAATGGAGATTAGAATAAAAATTCCATTAGCCTGCTATTCAGGCACCCTGATAAAAGTGAATAGTGACTCCTCTTTTTCCGATCGCCAGCGGTCGGGACTGTTGCCTCACAGGCAATACACCCTTGCGCCACGCGGGGTGTAACTGTATTGCCAGCTGTGTTATTAATAGCGTTGTGACAGAGATCAAAATTGTAATAGTGATTAAAACGGCGCTAAAAGCGGTTTTTTTTTCAGAAACATCCTACCTGCAAGATCAAACGATTTATTTTTTTGGAGAATGTGACATGCCTGTTTCATTACTGGCGTTGGCGCTAAGTGCGTTCGCAATTGGTACAACTGAATTTGTCATTATGGGATTGCTACCAGAAGTGGCGAATGATCTTCAGGTATCGATTCCTTCCGCCGGCTGGCTGATCAGCGGCTACGCGCTCGGCGTGGCGATTGGCGCGCCCATTATGGCGTTGCTGACCGCCAGACTGCCGCGTAAGCGTACGCTGGTACTTCTGATGTCGATTTTTATTATCGGCAATATTCTTTGTGCGCTGGCTTATAATTACCATCTGCTGATGCTGGCTCGGGTGATCACTGCCCTTTGTCACGGCGCCTTCTTTGGCATTGGTGCGGTAGTGGCGGCCAGTCTGGTGGCTCCCGGCAAACAGGCATCGGCGGTAGCGCTGATGTTTACCGGCTTAACCCTGGCTAACGTGCTGGGCGTACCTCTGGGCACCTGGTTTGGTCAGTTGTTTGGCTGGCGCGCCACCTTCTGGGCGGTTTCGCTAATTGGCGTACTGGCGTTTATCGGGCTGATTGTCAGTCTGCCGGTTAACAAACAGGAGAAACCGGTCCATCTGGCGAGCGAAATTGGTGCGCTGGCCAACGGTAAGCTATGGCTGTCACTGATGATGACCATGTTTTTTGCCGCGGCAATGTTTGCCCTGTTCAGCTATATTGCGCCGCTGTTGCTGCAGGTGACCGGCATTAGCGATCGGGGGGTTAGCTGGACGCTGTTCCTGATTGGCGGCGGTCTGACGGTGGGCAATATTCTTGGCGGCAAACTGGCGGACTGGCGTGTTTCATTCAGCCTGATATTAAGTTTCTCGCTGATTGCCATCTTCTCGCTGCTGTTTAGCTGGACCAGCCATGCGCTGTGGCTGGCGGAAATCACCCTGTTCCTGTGGGCGATGGCGACCTTTGCCACGGTGCCGGGCCTGCAGATTAACGTGGTGCGCCATGGTAAAGACGCGCCAAACCTGGTATCGACCCTGAATATTTCGGCGTTTAACGTTGGCAACGCGCTCGGCGCCTGGGTCGGAGGCGTGGTCATTGGTGGCGGCTATGGCCTGACGGCGGTGCCGGTAGCGGCAGCGGTGCTGGCAGCCATTGGTTTGCTGGTCTGCCTGATCACCTTCCGTGGTTCACGCGGTCAGCCGCAAACGGTCAACGCTTAAGCCAGTAACGCGTCAAGGCGCTGGCTGAACAGGCTGATATGCTGTTGCAGATGCAGGCTGAAGGCATCCACCAGCGCCGACGCCGGACGATGACGTGGCCGGATTAAGCTGACGGTAAAAGGGACCGCCACACTGAAGCGTCGGATCACCACTCCGCTGTCGGCATAATCGAGCGCCGTCAGCGGATTGACCACTGAGATACCCACCCCCGCTTTTACCATTGCACAGACCGAGGCCGCACTGTGCGTCTCCATCACCATCCGCCGCTGCACGCCATGTTCGGCAAACAGTTGATCCAGCAACTGGCGATAGCTGTCGGTACGCGACAGGCTGATATAGTTTTCGGCGGCGAAATCCTGTGGCTGAAGTTCGCTACGCGCCGCCAGTCGGTGCCCGCGCGGTAATACGCAGACTTCGTTGCGCGTCAGTAGCTCAATGCGATCGGTGCCCGCCGGGGTGAGGGTGGTTTCGGTTAATCCCAGATCGTGACGTTGCGCTGACAGCCACTCTTCCAGCAGCGGAGACTCCTGCGGAATAATATTCAGGCTAAGATCGGGATAGCGCTGCAAGAATGAGTGACACAGCAGCGGCAACAGTGACTGGGAAAATACCGGCAGGCAGGCGACAGACAGCTCGCCCTGACGAAACTGGCGCAGGCCTTCGGCCGCATTAATAATGCGATCCAGCCCGTACCACGAGCGCTGTACCTCTTCAAACAGACGTAAGCCCTGCACCGTTGGCTGCAGGCGTCCACGAACCCGTTCAAACAGGCGCAGGCCAATCAGTTTTTCAAAGCGCGCCAGCTCGCGACTCACCGTCGGTTGTGACGTATGCAGCATCGCTGCTGCTTCTGTCAGATTACCGCTGGTCATCACCGCGTGAAAAATCTCAATGTGGCGGAGCGTAATGGTGGCCATTTTCAGGTTCCGTCGGCTAAAGCCATATCATATTTGCATAGACATGGATTAAACAGATATTTTTCAGCAAGACTGGCCTGTGGCGTAATGGCGCGACAACATCAGGAGAATCGCCATGCCTCGTCCGCTTAATAACACCGAAACCGCACTGAATCACGACCATCTGCTCACTCTGGCACAGCAGTATGATTGCCCGGTCTGGGCGTATGATGCCAGTATTATTCAGCAGCGCATCGCACAGCTGCAGCAGTTTGATATCATCCGCTTTGCGCAAAAAGCCTGTTCCAATACGCATATTTTGCGTCTGATGCATCAGGCCGGTGTCAGAGTGGACTCGGTGTCGCTGGGGGAAATTGAGCGCGCCCTGGTGGCGGGTTTCCAGCCGGGCGGCGATGAGATTGTCTTTACTGCCGATGTGTTTGATACGCCAACCCTGGCGCGGGTGGTGGAACTGAATCTCCCGGTGAATGCCGGTTCGGTCGATATGCTGCACCAACTGGGCGCCGTGTCACCCGGACATCGCGTCTGGCTGCGTGTTAACCCCGGTTTTGGCCATGGTCACAGCCAGAAAACCAATACCGGCGGTGAAAACAGTAAGCACGGCATCTGGCATACCGATTTATCGCTGGCGCTGGCGGCGATCGCGCAGTACGGCCTGCAACTGGTGGGCATCCATATGCATATCGGTTCTGGCGTCGACTACACGCATCTGGAACAGGTCTGTGATGCCATGGTTAATCTGGTGATCGGTTTCGGCCAGGATCTGGCGGCGATTTCTGCCGGTGGTGGTTTATCCATTCCCTATCGTTTTGGCGAAGAGGCCATTAATACTGAACACTATTATGGTCTGTGGAATGCGGCGCGTGAGCGTATCGCCGCGCATCTTGGCCATGCGGTGAAGCTGGAAATTGAGCCGGGACGTTTCCTGGTCGCCGAGTCTGGCGTACTGATATCGCAGGTGCGCGCGGTTAAAGCGATGGGCAGCCGTCACTTCGTGCTGGTGGATGCCGGTTTTAACGATCTGATGCGTCCGGCGATGTACGGCAGTTATCACCATATCTCAGTGATCGCCGGCGATAATCGCCAAATTGATCAGCAGCAGACCATCGCCAGCGTGGTGGCCGGGCCATTATGCGAGTCCGGAGACGTGTTTACTCAGCTGGAAGGCGGCAAAGTGGAAACCCGTGATTTGCCTGCGGTGCAGGTGGGTGATTATCTGGTGTTCCATGATACCGGCGCCTATGGCGCATCGATGTCCTCAAACTACAATACCCGCCCGTTACTGCCGGAAGTGCTGTTTGAAAATGGCCTGCCGCGCGAAATCCGTCGCCGT
The DNA here is from genome assembly GCF_047308185.1 of Pantoea sp. B65. NCBI lineage: Bacteria > Pseudomonadati > Pseudomonadota > Gammaproteobacteria > Enterobacterales > Erwiniaceae > Pantoea > Pantoea sp. B65. The sequence continues at coordinate 319,216 of NZ_JAHXPU010000044.1, read as the reverse complement.
CAGACCTTTGCCGAACTGCTGGCGTTAGAGGTGTAATGCCAGTCAGGCGGGTCGCCTGAAAGGCGATCCCGCAACCCGTTCAGCGGCGGCAGTGATGCTGCCGCTAGCCAGGCTGACTAAAAATCTCCTTTCTCAGCAACACAATCTCTTCGGCCAGATCGCGGCACAGCATCGCATTCATTAAATGATCCTGCGCATGCACCAGGATCAGCGTCACCGGTACTTTCCCCACCCCTTCATCGGCGCCAATCAGGCGGGTCTGGATATGGTGGGCGGCCTTTGCGGCTTCCACTGAGGCCGCCAGAGCCTCATCTGCGTTCTGCCACTCGCGCTTGCGGGCGAACTGGATGGCGCTCATCGCATGGGAACGCGCCTCGCCGGCATTAATCAGCAACTCCATCATGATTTGTTCAAAATCCATACTTACCTCAGTTATTGGTATGCCAAATAATGTAATTTCATCTTATTGGAATTCCAAAATAGGGTTCCGAGAGATGAATCACAGAAAATTAAATCAAACTGGTTAATTTTGGTATGCCAGGTGAGCGAAGTCTCACCACCAGGCCCATAACAGAATGCTGACCCTTTTACTTTGAGGTATCACTCATGTCTCTACAGGAACGTCTGATCGACTCTCTGGGGAGTTTCGCCACTAAATTCAATAGTTACCGCTATATCATGGCGATCAAGGCATCGTTTATTACCCTGATGCCGGTAATTATTGTCGGGGCCTTTTCCGTATTGATCTCCAATATGGTGCTGGACCCGAAAAATGGCCTGGCGAGTTTCTCCGCGCTCTCTTTCCTTGCTGAACTGAAACCGATTACCACCAGTGTTAACTACGCCACCCTCAGTTTCCTGAATATCGGCGCGGTGTTTCTGATCGGGATTGAGCTGGGCAAGATCAATGGTATTAAGACGCTGTTTCCCGGCTTACTGGCGATTATCTGTTTTATTGCCGTGACGCCAACCACGCTGCAGATGATGGTTGGTGGTCAGATGCAACTGGTGACCGACGTGCTGGCCAAACAGTTCTCTGATACCAAAAGCCTGTTCCTCGGCATGTTTATCGCCATCCTGTCGGTGGAGATTTACTGCCGGCTGGAAAATGTCAATCGCCTGAAAATCAAAATGCCGGATACCGTACCGCCGAATGTCGCAGCATCGTTTTCGGCGCTAATTCCGGCGATTATTACCGTCTCCGCCATTGCCACTCTGGGTTTTATCTTTCACCGCGTTACCGGCATGTACCTCTATGATGCGGTGTACAAAGTGGTACAGCAGCCGCTGGAGTCGGTGGTGCAGAGCCTGTGGGGCATTCTGCTGCTGATGTTTGTTGCCCAGCTGTTCTGGGTGATCGGCATCCATGGCAACCAGATGATCAAACCGATCCGCGAGCCGCTGCTGCTGGGGGCGATTCTGGTCAATATGAATGCCTTCGAGCAGGGCAAAGAGGTGCCTAATATCATCACCATGCCATTCTGGGATGTGTATATGAGCATCGGCGGATCCGGTCTGACTATTGGTCTGCTAACCGCGGTGATGCTGGCCACCAAACGTAAAGAGATGCGCGAAATCGCCAAGCTGTCGTTCGGACCTGGTCTGTTTAATATCAATGAACCGGTGATCTTCGGCATGCCGATTATGCTGAATCCGATCCTGGCGATCCCCTTCATTATCACCCCGCTGGTGACCGGCTCTATTGGCTACTTCGCTACCGTTACCGGTTTTGCCGGTAAGGCGGTGGTAATGGTGCCCTGGACGACGCCGCCGATTATTAACGCCTGGCTCTCTACCGCCGGTTCCATGGGCGCGGTGGTGACTCAGATAGTCTGCATTCTGACCTCGGTGGTGATCTATTTACCTTTTGTCAAAATCGCCGCGCGTCGTGCGCAGGCCGCTGAAGAAAAAGCGCTGCAGCCAGAAATGGCGCAAAACTAACAGGAGCTATGATGAGTAAGGTAACCGTCACCATACCGGATGACTTTATGCTCGGAGCTGCCGCATCTGCCTGGCAAACCGAAGGCTGGAGCGGTAAAAAACCGGGGCAGGAGTCGTATCTCGATGGCTGGTATCAGAACGATCGCCATGTCTGGCATAACGGCTATGGCCCGGCGGTGGCGACCGATTTTATTAACCGCTACCGGGAAGATGTGGCGCTGATGAAAGCCGCCGGGCTGACGCACTACCGCACCTCGATTAACTGGTCGCGCTTTCTCACCGACTACGAAAACCTGGTGGTCGATGAGGAGTACGCCCGCTATTACGACAATTTGATCGATGAGATGCAGCGGCAGGGGATTGAGCTGATGCTCTGTCTGGAGCATTACGAACTGCCGCTGGTATTGCTGGAAAAATATGGCGGCTGGGGTTCGAAAAAAGTGGTGGAGCTGTACACCGGCTATGCGGAAAAAGTGTTTGCGCGCTATGCCAATAAAGTGACGCGCTGGTTCACCTTTAACGAGCCGATTGTGGTGCAAACCCGGGTTTATCTCGATGCGCTGCGCTGGCCGTATGAACAGAACACCGCGAAGTGGATGCAGTGGAACCACCATAAAAATCTGGCGACCGCCAAAGTGGTCAGGCTATTTCGTGAAAAGGGTTATCCGGGCACCGTTGGCACCATCCTTAATCCGGAAGTGACCTATCCCCGATCCACTGCGCCTCATGATCTGCAGGCGGCAGAAATGTACGATCTGTTTTACAACCGGGTGTTTCTCGATCCGGCGATCAAAGGCGAATATCCAGCGCAGCTGATCGCCTTGCTGGCGCAGCATCAGGTGGCGTGGGAGTACGACGCCGCGGAACTGCAGCTGATTGCCGACTACCGCGTCGATGAAGTGGGGATCAACCTCTATTATCCCCATCGGGTAAAGGCGCCATCCCGCGCCTGGCATCCGTCCACCCCCTTCCATCCGGCATATTACTACGAACATTTTGAACTGCCGGGCCGCCGGATGAATAACTCCCGTGGCTGGGAAATTCGGCCGGAGATTATCTTTGATATGGCGATGCGCATTAAACAGGAGTACGGCAACATTCCGTGGTTTGTTGCCGAGAGTGGTATGGGCATCGAAAACGAGGCGCAGTTCAGAAATGCTGACGGACAGATTGAGGATGATTACCGCATCGGCTTTATTGCAGAGCATCTGTATCAGACGCTGAAAGCGCGTGAAGCGGGGGCCAACTGTCAGGGATATATGTTATGGGCGTTTACCGACAATGTTTCGCCGATGAACGCCTTTAAAAACCGTTACGGCTTAATCGAAATCGACCTGGCAAACCAGCGCCAGCGCCGGATGAAGAAATCTGCCCACTGGTATCGCAGCCTGCGAGACAGCCATCAGCTTACGCTGACGCTTGATGATGAATGGAAATAAGGAACTGAAAATGAAACGAATCGTTCTCGCCTGCGCGGCAGGTATGTCGACTTCTATGGTAGTGACCCGTATGGAGAAAGAGGCTACGGCACGCGGTCTTGAGTATCAAATTTATGCTATTGCGGAACAAAACCTGCGTGATGAACTGCAGAATTATGGCAACGAGGTGGTAGTGGTGCTGCTCGGGCCGCAGGTGCGCTTTAAACTTGATGAAAATCGCAAGCTTACCGATAGTTATCACATCCCGATTGCGGTAATTGATTCGGTAGCTTATGGCACGCTCAACGGCGCAAAAGTACTCGATCAGGCGCTGGCTTTGGTAGACTAGGGGCAATATCGTCGCAGATGGGCCAGACGCGGTGCGCTGGCCCGGATAACGTCACACCCCGAAGCGGAAGCGAGTCGGCGATATTATCAACATCGTCAATGGGTTAAGGGTGATTAAGTGGATAAGGGCGCACCTCCGCAAGAGAAGAAGCAGTATCAGGAAATTGGTCACGATCTGCGTCAGCAGATTATTGCCGGCCATTATCCGGTGGGGTCCCGCCTGCCGCCAGAACGTAATATCGCGGAAACCTGGGGCGTGAGTCGTACTATTGTGCGTGAAGCGTTGCTGATGCTGGAACTGGAAGGCACGGTCGATATTCGACAAAGTTCCGGGGTCTACGTAATGCGTATTCCTTCGGAAAGCGGTGATGAAGAAGAGGCGTTTTTCCGCAGCGACGTCGGGCCGTTTGAGATGTTGCAGGCGCGTCAGCTGCTGGAGAGCAATATCGCCGCCTTTGCGGCAAAAATGGCGACCAAAGCCGATATTGAAAACCTGAAGCGCACGCTGGAGCAGGAACAGCGCGCGATTGCGGTAAATGACTACAGCCAGGATAACGATAAGATGTTTCACCTGCTGCTGGCGGGCGCCACGCAAAACCAGATGCTGCTGGATACGGTGAACAGCGTCTGGCGTCATCATGAAAGCAGTCCGCTGTGGCAGCAGTTGCGCAGCCATATTGAAACCCGCAGCTATCGTCTGAAGTGGCTGGGCGATCACCAGACCATTCTGGCCGCCTTGCGGCGTCGCGATGTAATGGGATCCTGGCAGGCGATGTGGCAGCATCTGGAGAACGTCAAGCATAGCCTGCTGGAGCTGTCCGACGCGGATGCCCCGGATTTCGACGGCTACCTGTTTGAATCGGTGCCGATTTTTCAGGGGAAGCTGGTCTGATGGCGCTACGTATTGTTTCGCTGGCCGAGGTGCCGCAGCAGCGCGAGCTGATCACCGACTGGCTGTGGCAGGCGTTTGGCAGTGAAAACAGCCGCGACTTTTTTGCCAGTATTATCACCAGCTGTCTGAGCGGCGCCGATCTGCCGCTGACCTTTGTGGCGCTGGATGGCGCGCAGCCGGTGGGTACCGTCGGCGTCTGGCGCTGCGACCTGATTAGTCGTCAGGATCTGTTTCCGTGGCTGGCGGCGTTATATGTGGCGGAAGAATTTCGCGGTCGCGGCTTAAGCGAGCAACTGCAGCAGCATGTTATCGCCTGGTGTCAGGCACATAATTATCCGGGGATCTGGCTTTATTCCGCCTGTGCTGATTATTATGAGCGCTTTGGCTGGCATTACATTGGTGATGCGCTGGATTATCCGGATAAGCTGGTGCGTCTGTATCATAAAGATATCTCCGTTACGTCGGGGACAGGTGCTGCGTAAAAATATGCGTAATGAGAACAGGAAAGCAGGGATGATGGCGCCATCCATCTCCCATACCGCCATGGATGATGTGTATGGCCTCGCACTCGGGGTGATGTTTATCTCTATTGGACTGAATATACTGCATTTTTCCGGGATGGTCACCGGCGGAGTGGCCGGCATTGCGCTGCTGCTCTCGTGGTTTATTGATAAACCGATCGGCATCCTGTTTATTGTCACCAATATCCCGTTTATGTTTTTTTCCTGGTGGAAAATGGGCAGCGCGTTCACCTTTAAAACGTTAATGGTCAATGTGGCATTAATGGCCGCCTCACTGATCATTCCTGATCTGCTCAAAATAGACTATATCCATCCGCTGTTCTCTTCGCTGGTTGGCGGCACCATTATTGGTATGGGCATCTTATGTCTGGCTCGCCACAACGCCTCGGTGGGGGGCACCGGGGTGATCACGCTGTGGGGGCAGAAAGTGTATGGCGTTAATGCGGGTAAGACGCAAATGATGCTGGATGTCGTGGTATTTTTAATTGCGCTGGTGAAAGTGCCGGGTAACTTACTGCTGTGGTCAATCCTCAGTGCGGTGGCGATGAATGCGATGCTGCTGCGCTGGCATAAGCCGGGGCGCTATTCCGGCGCATAGTTTGGCGGCGGGATCAGTGCTGGCCCTGAGGCGGCGAACCCACCGAATGACGGCGCACCAGCGTCGGACTGAACATATTGGTCACTTCCGGCATCGGCGTGCCATTTGCCAGCGCCAGCGCCAGTGCGGCGGCCTGCTGCGCCATCGTGACAATCGGATAGCGCACCGTGGTCAGCCGCGGGCGCACATAGCGCGACACCAGCACATCGTCGAAGCCAATCAGTGACATCTCTTCCGGCACACGAATGCTGTTATCGCTCAGCACCGCCAGCGCGCCAGCGGCCATTGAGTCGTTATAACAGGAGACCGCAGTAAAGTTTTTGCCGCGGCCGAGCAGCTCGGTCATCGCCTGCTCTCCACCCAGCTCATCCGGTTCACCAAACGCCACTAACCGGTCATTACAGGGCAGATTGTGCTCGCGTAGCGCGTCGTAATAGCCTTTGAGTCGATCTTCAGTATCGGAAATGGTGTGGGTTGAGCAGATAAAGCCAATATGCTGATGACCCTGCTGAATTAAATGGCGGGTAGCCAGCCAGGAGCCATAACGGTCATCAAGGGCGATACAGCGCTGTTCAAAGCCGGCGAGGGAGCGATTAAGCAGTACCATGCCGGGCACCTGCTTCATTAATCCGGTCAGTTCCTCATCCGGAACTTTCTTGGCATGAACCACCAGCGCCGCGCAGCGATGACGCATCAATTGCTCAATCGCCTGGCGCTCTTTCTCTTCATTATGGTAACCGTTACCAATCAGTAAAAAGTTTCCCGTCTGCCAGGCCACTTCATCAACCGCTTTTACCATAGCGCCGAAAAAGGGATCGGAAACGTCACCGACAACCAGGCCTATGGTTTCCGTCGATTGCTGCGCCAGCGCGCGTGCATTGGCGTTTGGATGATATTGCAACTCCTCCATGGCGCTGTTTACCGCCAGTCGGGAGCTCTCACTCGCTTTCGGTGATTTATTGATCACCCGCGATACGGTAGCGACAGAAACCCCCGCCAGTTTTGCAACATCCTTTATGGTAGCCATCTGTTTAGTTACTTCCCGGGAAAACGTTTACACATGAATTCAGTGTTGCGGAAAATGCAGGCTGATTCAAGCTGAGAGAATGCCAGCGGTGTCGCAAAGCGTGAGGAAAGATGCTGCTTTGCACGCGGATTCGCCATAACATGCCCTTTGTCACATAGCGACTGACGGCAAACTAAAAAATGATATGCTGATAGCAGACTTTTTCACCTGCATGCCGGACAGCCTATGACAATTAAGAAAGTGCCACATCTCGCCCACTGGGGCGCATTTACTGCCGTAACCGACAGCGGCAAACTGACCGGCTGTGAGCCTTTTTTTGCCGATCAGGATCCGTCGCCGATGCTTAACAGCATCCCTGAGCTGGTCTACTCGGATAAACGTATCCGTAAGCCGATGGTGCGCCGCTCCTGGCTGAAGTCGCGTGAAAATAGCGATCGCACACTACGCGGGCGGGAAGACTTCGTCGAGGTTGACTGGGAGACGGCGCTGGATCTGGTGGCGGAAGAGAACCGCCGGGTGCGTGACCGTTACGGCGCGGCGGGGATCTTCAACGGTTCATACGGCTGGTCATCCGCCGGGCGTGTTAACCATGCGCGCACCCTGGTACGCCGTTTCTATTTTAGCGGCGGCGGCGGCGTTGATCAGCAAGGCAACTATAGCTGGGGCGCGGCGCAATTTTTCCTGCCGTATGTGATTGGCACCTATATGCCGCTCACCGGCCGTGTTACCGACTGGCCGAACGTCGTGGAACACTGCCAGCTGTTTGTCGCCTTTGGTGGCCTGGCGCTGAAAAATGCGCAGGTGGCTTCCGGCGGCGCCGGACAACATAGTCTGAAACCGGCACTGCTGAAACTGGCGGAAAAAGGGACGCCGGTGATCAATATCAGTCCGATGCGTGACGACTGTCCGGAATTTGTTAACGCCGAATGGATCCCAATCCGCCCGAATACCGACGTGGCGCTGATGCTGGCGCTGGGTTATGAGATTGAACGCCGTGGTGCGGTGGATAATGCATTTCTGCACAGTCACTGCGTCGGTTACCGCGAGCTGCGCACTTATCTTACCGGCGCCAGCGATGGCATTGCCAAAACGCCGGAGTGGGCCAGCGCGATTACCGGGGTACCGGCGACGCGTATTGCGCTGCTGGCGCAACAGTTGATCGGCGTGCGCAGTTTTATTACCTGTTCTTACTCGGTACAGCGCGCACATCGTGGCGAACAGCCGTACTGGATGATGATTGCGTTATCCTCAATGCTCGGCCAGCCCGGCTTAGCAGGCGGCGGTTTCTCCTTTGGTCATGGCTCGATGAATAGCGTCGGTAATCCGCGCGTGGAGGCGCCGGCGCCGTTAATGTCGACCGGTCCGAACCCTTCCGGGCTCTCGATTCCGGTGGCGCGCATCAGCGATATGCTACTCAATCCAGGCCAGCCGTATACCTTCCAGGGGGCAACCCACCACTACCCTGATATTCACCTGGTTCACTGGGCGGGCGGTAATCCGTTCCATCATCATCAGCAGCTGAACCGACTGGTGGCAGGCTGGCAGCGACCGGACACGGTGATTGTACAGGATATTGTCTGGACCCCGGCGGCGCAGATGGCTGATATCGTACTGCCGGTAACCACCACGCTGGAGCGCAATGATATCGGTGGTTCATCACGCGATCGTTACGTATTGGCCATGCATCAGGCGATTAAACCGCAGCATCAGGCGCGTAACGACTTCGATATTTTTGCCGATATTGCCGATCGCCTCGGCTATCGCGATAAATTCACCGAAAATCGTAATGAAATGCAGTGGATTGAGCATCTTTATCAGCAATGCGCCGTAGCCCATGCCAGTAAAGGCATACAGTGGCCGGAGTTTGCCGAGTTCTGGCAGCGTGGCTTTGTTGAGATCCCGCAGGGGGATAAGCCGTTTATCTTTATGGAAGCGTTCCGTAACGATCCCGTTGCCAACCCGATCAAAACCGCCAGTGGCAAAATCGAGCTGTTCTGCCAGACCATTGCCGGTTATCAGCTGGATGATTTTGCCGGACATCCGCAGTGGCAACCGCCAAAAGAGTGGCTGGGCGCGGAGATCAGCCGCGATTACCCGCTGCATATGATCTCGATTCAGCCGGGTGACCGTCTGCACAGCCAGCTGGATGCCACCCCGACGGTGCAGGCGAATAAAACCGCCGGACATGAAACGTTGTGGATGCACCCGCAGGATGCCTCCACACGTGGCATTAGCGATGGCGAGGAGATAAAAGTCAGTAACGCGCGCGGCGTGATGCTGGCCGGTGTACGCCTGACCGACGGCGTGACGCCGGGCGTGGTGCTGATCTCCACCGGCGCCTGGTTTGATCCGGGCTTTGGTAAAGCGCAGTGGCAACCGTACGATCGCGCCGGCAATCCCAATGTATTAACGCTGGATATCGGGACTTCATCGCTGACCCAGGGGCCGAATGCCATGAGCTGCCTGGTAGAGGTCGGGAGGATGACCGACGCAAGTATGACGGGTATTGCATAAGAACCTAATAATCACATAGCTGGTTACACTTTGCGGTTAACTGTTGCGAATCAGTGATAGCCGCCCATCAGCCGGACTTGCTAGATTTTAAGTCCCAGAGGTATTGATGGGTGAACATCAAAATTTTTTGCTTGATTACACCAACCTGCGCAGATGCGCAGGTTTTTTTTTGCGCTGAAAATGGTGCTAAATTAGCCGCCAGCGGGGGAGGGAATCACGAAATGAAACACAGTTTTCCTGTTAACTTCTCATCCTATTCTTTATAACTCTCAGTTAGTTATCATGAAAAAAACAGCGATGCCATATGCCGCGACTTAAAAAAATTCTGGGTAAAGATCAAATTAATGCCTCGTTTAACCCCTTTCGCTTCCGTTTAATCTGCCTGGGGGTATTGAGTTGTATGGTGCTACTGCTGGCGCGGGTGGCCGATCTGCAGCTGATTAATCATCCGATGCTGGAGCATGAGGCCGATCAACGCTCTCTGCGCACCATAACGCTGCCGACCAGCCGCGGCACCTTGCTGGACCGCAATGGCGAAGCGCTGGCGCTAAGCGTGCCCTCCCGCGATATCATTGCCGATCCGCAACGCGTACTGGAAGCGCACCCGGATTTTTCCGGCGCCAGGTGGCAATATCTCGCCAATGCGCTAAATATGTCGCCGGATCAGATCGCTGCGCAGATTAATGCCAATCCGCAACGCCGCTTTCTCTATCTTGGGCGCAAGATCGAACTGGGTATCGCCAAAGATATTACCCAGCTGCATCTGAAAGGCATCTCCACGCTGTATGACGACAGTCGTTTCTATCCGATGAGTGAGGCTACTGCGCCGCTGCTGGGAATTGTCGGTACCGATAATAAAGGGCTGAACGGGCTGGAGAATGGTTATGACAAAGTTCTGCAGGGCGAACCGGGTCATGAGCAATATCGTCAGGATGGCGATGGCAATATTATTGCGATGATCGACTATCAGCCGCCGCAACAGCCGCCAACAGTGCAACTGAGTATTGATAAGTTCGACCAGTACACGCTGTACACCAAATTGCGCGACGGCGTGCTGCTGAATAAAGCGGATTCCGGCGCGGCGGTGCTGATTAAGATCGACACCGGGGAAATCCTCGCTATGGCGTCCTACCCATCGTTTAATCCCAATAATTTTGCCGATGTGTCGCCCGCGCAGATGCGCAATTCGGCGATTAATGACAGCTTTGAACCTGGCTCAACGGTGAAGCCGCTGGTGGTGATGGAAGGGCTGGAGCGTAAGCTGGTGCGTCCGGACTCGGTGCTGGATACCACTCCTTACCGGGTCAATGGGCATCTGATTCGCGACGTTGGCCACTGGCCGCGTCTTACCATGACCGGTATTTTGCAGAAATCGAGTGATATCGGCGTATCGCATATTGCGCTGGCCATGCCGGCACAGGTGCTGGTGAACACCTTTAACAGCTTTGGCCTCGGTAAACCGACCGGACTGGGGTTAAGCGGTGAAAGCGTCGGCTACTTCCCGTTGCATCGTCAGCGCTGGGCGGACATTGAACGCGCGACCTTCTCCTTTGGCTATGGTCTGCGCGTGACGCCGCTGCAGATAGCACGTGAGTACGCGACGCTCGGTTCATACGGCATCTACCGGCCGTTATCGATTACCCGGGTTACGCCGCCGGTGTTGGGCACGCGGGTAGCGAATGCCGAAACGGTAAAAGCGGTGGTGCATATGATGGAGAGCGATGCGCTGCCGGGCGGCAGCGGGGTGCGCGCCGCAGTGCCGGGTTATCGTCTGGCAATTAAAACCGGTACCGCCGAGAAAATGGGGGCGGAAGGGAAATATGATGGTGGCTATATTAACTATACCGCCGGGGTTGCTCCCGCCAGTAACCCGGAGGTGGCGCTGGTGATTATGATTAACCATCCGACCGCCGGCGATCACTTTGGTGGCTCGGTTGCCGCGCCGGTATTTGGCAATGTTATCGGCGCGGTCCTGAAGCATATGAATATCGCCCCGGATGCGATATATGGCCATGGTTAAATTTACGGCTGGTGCAGATTATGGGGACAGGCGGCATAAATGCCGCCCTACGGTGTTTTAGGTAACTCCCGCCATCAGATAATTCCCAATAAAATCAAACTGTAACAACATGGCGAATTATTCACACCTGGTTTCACTTCGACGGACTCATTTGCTTTTTAGCGCTGGTCTCTACCGCGGCGGACTGCGAGGATAAAAGTCCCAGAGGTATTGATTGGTGAAAATGCAATCTATCCCGGTAGATTGACACCCTGTTCTGTTGCACCAACCCACGCAGCTGCGTGGGTTTTTTTTGTCTTTCAGCCCCTGTTCTGCACATTTCCCACACATTTCCCCCAGACGTAGTGTTTCGCAAATAAGCTTTACGCAAACTTAACACCGCCGCTTTGACGACCAACTTATAATGATTTTTTTTGAGAATGATCATTCTCGGATTTTTTCTATAATAACGTCAAATCGAGAGTTCACCATGCAACGTAAGCTCCTCTCCGCGAGTTTGATTTTTTTGCTGGCCGCCTGCGACCAGAGTTCATCACCAGGCTCCGCACCACAAGTTACCGAAGTTGGCGTGGTCACTATCAAGGCTGAACCGGTCACTCTGATGACCCAACTGCCAGGGCGCACCACCGCCGTAAGAACCGCTGAAGTTCGTCCCCAGGTGAGCGGCATTATCATTAAGCGACTGTTTACTGAAGGGGGCGAAGTCAGCGCCGGTCAGCCACTGTATCAAATCGATCCTGCCAGCTATCAGGCGGCTTATGACAAAGCGCAGGCGACGCTGACCAATGCCAATATGCTGGTGAAACGCTATAAACCGCTGGCGGAGGCTCATGCCATCAGTGGGCAAAGTTATGATGACGCGGTTGCCAGCGCGAAAGAAGCTCAGGCCGATCTGGAAACCGCCCGGGTCAATCTTAACTACACCCGGGTGCGTGCGCCGATCTCTGGCCATATTGGCCGCTCTCTCTCCACCGAAGGGGCGCTGGTTACCAACGGCCAGACCAGTTACCTCACCACTATCCAGCAGCTGGATCCGATCTATGTCGATGTCAGTGAATCGTCACAGGATTTGCTGCGTCAGCGCCGTGCGCTGGCAAGTGGTCAGCTGACGGCGGCCGGAGACAACGCCGCCGCCGTGAAACTGACGCTGGAAGATGGTTCCGAATACAGCCAGCAGGGCAAGCTGCAATTCTCGGAAGTCACGGTCACGGAAAGTACCGGGACTGTGACCATGCGCGCCGCGTTCCCGAATCCACACAATGAACTGCTGCCGGGTATGTTTGTTCACGCCAGCTTCCCGCAAGGGATTGCCGGGCAGGGGCTACTGGTGCCTCAGCAGGCGATTAGCCATGACGTGAAGGGTAAACCCTGGGTCTATGTTCTGAACAGTGACAGCACCGTGGCGCAGCGCACCATCACTACCGGCGAGATGATAAAGGATAAGTGGCTGGTGACCTCCGGACTGAAAGTAGGCGAAAAAGTGGTTATCAATGGTCTGCAGTCGATCCGCAACGGCGTAAAAGTTAACGCCAGACAGAGCGACGGCGACAGCAGCAGCACCCAGGCAACTGCCAACCTGACCACCACCGATCCATCAGCACAATAAGGGAAAGCAGATGTCGAAGTTTTTTATCGAACGCCCTATTTTTGCCTGGGTGGTGGCGATTATTGTGATGCTGATCGGCGGACTTTCCATCCTCTCCCTGCCGGTTAATCAGTATCCTAATATCGCGCCGACGGCAATTTCCGTCAGTGTGACCTATCCGGGCGCCAGTGCGGAAACCACGCAAAACACTGTGGTCCAGGTCATTGAACAGCAGTTGAGTGGGATTGATAACCTGCGCTATATCGAATCGCAAAGTAACAGCGACGGGAGCGCCAGTATTATTGTCACCTTCGATCAGGGCACCGATGCGGATATTGCGCAGGTTCAGGTGCAGAATAAGGTGTCGCTGGCCGAGTCGCAGTTGCCGACCGAGGTGACGCAGCAGGGCATCAACGTGCGTAAATATCAGGCCAACTTTATGATGGTGGTCAGCCTTAGCTCGCAAGACGGCAGGCTAAGTAACGGCGACCTCGCTAACCTGCTGGTCTCGAAACTGGAAGATCCTATCTCCCGTACCAAAGGGGTGGGCGACTTTATGGTCATGGGGTCCGAATACGCGATGCGTATCTGGCTGGATCCGGCAAAACTGTATAAGTATCAGCTGATCCCCAGTGATGTCAGTACCGCCATTACCCAGCAAAACGTGCAGATTTCCTCCGGTAAACTGGCGGGGCTGCCTACCGTGCCTGGGGCGAAAACCAGCGCGACCATTATTGGTAAAACGCGTCTGCAAACTGCCGAACAGTTTAAAAATATCCTGCTGAAAGTGAACAGCGATGGTTCCCAGGTGCGTTTAAAAGACGTGGCTAATGTTGACCTTGGTCCGCAGGATTACAGTATTTCCGCCACCTTTAATGGCAAAGCCTCTGCGGGTATCGCCCTGCGTCTTGCCAGCGGCGCTAACCTGCTGGATGCCACTTCCGCCGTGCGTGAGACGGTTAACAACCTCAAATCCAGTCTGCCTGATGGCGTCAATGTCGATTTCCCGTACGACACCTCGCCGGTGGTCAGCACTTCGATTGAAGAGGTAGTGAAAACGCTGTTTGAAGCGATTGCGCTGGTGTTTGTGGTGATGCTGGTATTCCTGCAGAACCTGCGCGCCACGCTGGTGACCACCATGGTGGTGCCGGTGGTACTGCTGGGCACTTTCGGCATTCTTGCCGCCTGTGGTTACTCGATCAATACCCTGACGATGTTCGGCATGGTGCTGGCCATCGGTCTGCTGGTGGATGACGCCATTGTGGTGGTGGAAAACGTCGAGCGCGTGATGCACGAAGAGCGGCTCGATCCGAAACAGGCCACCATCAAGTCGATGTCGCAGATCCAGGGGGCATTATTTGGTATTGCGCTGGTCCTGTCGGCGGTGCTGCTGCCAATGGCGTTTTTCAGTGGTTCTACCGGGGTTATCTACCGTCAGTTCTCGATCACCATTGTTTCGGCGATGGCGCTGTCGGTGCTGATGGCGCTGACTTTCACCCCGGCGCTGTGCGCCACTCTGCTTAAATCCAGCGCTGCTGAGCATAAAACTACCGGTCTGTCTGGCTGGTTTAATCGCAAATTTGACGCCGGCACGCTGCACTACACGCAGGGGGTGGGAACGGTTATTTCACGGCGCAATCTGTTCCTGGCGATCTATTTTGTGCTGGTGGCGACGACCGGTTATCTGTTTACCCGGGTGCCGACCTCTTTTCTGCCGGCAGAAGATCAGGGGGTGATGATGATGCAGGTGACCTTACCGGCCAATGCTTCAGCGGAGCGTACCCAGCAGGTACTGAATGAGATGAGCAGTTGGTTGCTGAAGAACGAGTCAGCCAGCGTCAGTTCGGTGTTTGCGGTCAACGGCTTCAGTTTCTCCGGACGCGGTCAGAGCAGCGCCATGGCGTTTGTGAAGTTAAAAGACTGGAGCCAGCGCGGCAGCGAACAATCGGTTGAGAAGCTGGCGCAACGCTCAATGGCGCACTTTGCCACGCTGAAAGATGCGAAGGTATTTGCGCTGGTGCCGCCAGCGGTAATGGAGCTGGGTAACGCCACAGGTTTTGACTTCTTCCTGCAGGACACCAAAAACCAGGGCCATGACCAGCTGATGGCGGCGCGTAACCAGTTTCTGCAAATGGCCGCTCAGGATCCGCGTCTGACCGCCACCCGTCCGAATGGCATGGAGGATGAGCCACAGTATCAGCTGATTATTGATGATGAACGCGCTCGCGCGCTTGGGCTGAGCCTGGATGATATCAATGACACCCTGTCGGCGGCCTGGGGGTCAAGCTACGTAAACCAGTTTATGTACCAGGGGCGCGTGAAAAAGGTCTATATCCAGGGGAACGCCGGTGCGCGCGTGACGCCGGAAGATCTGAATAAATGGTATTTCCGTAATACCAGCGGCGAGATGGTGCCGTTCTCCGCCTTTGGTAGCGGCCAGTGGGGCTATGGTTCACCACGCTTTGAGCGCTTTAACGGTGTCTCCTCGGTCGAAATTATGGGTTCTCCGGCCAGCGGCTATAGCTCCGGCGATGCGGTGACGGCAGTAAAAGAGATTGCCGCGAAATTACCTGCGGGCTACACGGTATCCTGGCATGGCGTCTCGTATGAAGAGCAGATGTCTGGCTCGCAAACCCCGGCACTTTATACCCTGTCGATTCTGGTGGTGTTCCTCTGTCTGGCTGCGCTGTATGAAAGCTGGGCGATCCCCTTCTCGGTACTGCTGGTTATCCCGCTGGGGGTACTGGGTACTATTGCCGCGGTGCTGTTGCGCGGTCTGGAAAACGATGTGTTTTTCCAGGTGGGCTTGCTTACCACCGTCGGGCTGGCGGCGAAAAACGCCATTCTGATCGTCGAATTTGCCAAAGAGTTGCACGAAAAAGAGGGCAAAGGGCTGGTTGAGGCCGCTGTTGAAGCGGCGAAAATGCGTATTCGTCCAATCATTATGACCTCGATGGCCTTCGTACTGGGGGTGCTGCCGTTGACGTTATCGCACGGCGCCGGCGCCGGTAGTCAGCACTCGATTGGTACTGCGGTCGTCGGCGGTATGATCACTGCGACTTTCCTTGCCATCTTCTTTGTGCCGATGTTCTACGTGGTGGTTGCCCAGCGTTTTGCCGGCAAGAAAAAAATGAATTCTGAGGTTAAAAACAATGCTGAATAAAACGTCTTCGTGGGGCAAATTCCCGGTTAAAAACCTCGCGCTGATAATCACCTTACTGTTAACCGGCTGTAGTTTGCAGCCTGCTTACCAGCGTCCGGCGCTGCCGGTGGATGGCCAGTATGCACCGACAAGCGGGCAGCAGCCGGGTAATGGCGCTGATATGGCCTGGCAGAACTTCTTTACCGATCCGGTAATGAAGCAGCTGATCACTCTGGCGCTGGAAAATAACCGCGATTTACGTGTGGCGGCACTGAACGTGGAAGTCGCACGTTCGCAAGTCCAGATCGATCGTGCGGCGCTGTTGCCGACGGTGGATCTCTCTGCCAGCCAAACGGCGACCCATCTGCCTGGCAATCTGTACAGTACCAAAAGCTCCGGACCGGTGACCTATCATCAGTTCGATACCAGCCTTGGCGTCACCTCATGGGAACTGGACTTCTTCGGTCGCTTGCGTAGCCTGCGCGATCAGGCGCTGGAGAGCTATCTGGCCACCGACGCCACCCAGCGCGCGACGCGTATCAGCCTGATTTCTGAAGTGGCATCCGGCTATCTGTCACTCTGCTCGGATAATGCGCTGCTGAAACTGGCGCAGGACACGGTAAAAAGTCAGCAGACGACCTACGATTTGACCAAACGCAGTTACGATGCCGGCGTCAGTAGCGATCAGGAGCTGGCGCAGGCGGAAACCTCGGTGCGCAGCGCGCAGGCGGATGTTGCCTCCTACAGCCGTCAGGTGCGGGTAGATATCAATGCGTTAACGCTGCTGGTGGGCACCCGCCTGCCGGGTAATCTGTTGGCCAGTGCTGAACTGAATAAAGCGTGGAATTTCCCGCCGACGCCGGCAGGTTTACCGTCTGATCTGCTGACGCGGCGGCCGGATATTATCTCTGCCGAGCATACGCTGAAAGCGGCTAACGCCAATATCGGCGCGGCGCGCGCGGCTTTCTTCCCGAGCATCAGTCTGACGGCTTCCGGCGGTTCGTCCAGCAGCAGCTTAGGCCATCTGCTGGAGGGCGGCACCGGCGCCTGGTCGTTTGGCCCGTCGATCAGCCTGCCAATTTTCGACGGCGGGGTGAATCAGGCCAATCTTGATGTGGCGCAGGCGGAAAAACGCATTGAAGTGGCGAACTATGAGAAAGCCATTCAAACCGCGTTCCAGGAAGTGGGGGATGCCCTCGCCGGTGAGGATACCTGGAAAGATGAGCTGAAAGCGCGTCAGCAAGATCTGGCGGCTAATCAGCGCTATTTCCACTATGCTGAAATTCGCTTCCATCAGGGAGTGGATAGCTATCTTAATGTGTTGGTGGCGCAGCGTTCACTGTATAGTGCGCAGCAGACAGCAATTACTGCGCAACTTGGCCAGCTAAACCAGCAGGTCACTCTGTATAAAGTGTTGGGTGGCGGCTGGAAGTCTTGATTGCTTGCATAATCCTTACACTCTGCGCATAGAAATTAATCGGCAATACAGATGATAATGTCTCGCAATTATCTGTGCTGATGTTGCGGATCGGGTTTACCCGATCCGTATTCGAGCTTTGTTTACCTGATTAAAAGAATCTCATGACCTTCACCGCAAAAAAATCCCTGTTTCGCCGCATCCTGCCGGTTGTGATCCTGTTATTGATTATTGCTGCGCTGGCATACCGTTTCTGGCCTTCCGGTCCGCAGATTGCCGGCGGTGCGCCGGGTGGACCCGGCGGCCCTGGCGGTCCCGGTGGTCCCGGAGGAATGGGGATGATGGCCGGTGTCAGCACGCCGGTGCATAGCGGCATGGTCACCGTCGCTGATGTTCCGGTTTATCTGAATGCGCTCGGCACCGTGATCCCCAATGCCAGCGTGACGGTCACCAGTCGGGTGGATGGTCAGCTGATCAAAGTGCTGTTTACGGAAGGGCAGAAAGTAAAAGCAGGACAGCTGCTGGCGCAAATCGATCCGCGCAGTTACCAGGCGACGATGGCGCAGTATCAGGGCACGCTGGCGGAGAACCAGGCGTTGCTGAAAAGCGCTGAACTGACGCTGACGCGTTATCAGAAACTGTATGCGCAGGATTCACTGGCGCGCCAGGATCTGGATAGTCAGATCGCCACCGTCGGCCAATATCGCGGCACGATCAAGGCTGCGCAGGCACAGATCGACGCAGCAAAACTGGATATTGAATTTGCCAGCATCACCTCGCCAATCAGCGGTCGCGCCGGTTTACGCCTGGTCGATGCCGGTAATATGGTGCACAGCAGCGACACCACCGGTATTGTCACCATCACACAAACCCAGCCCGCGGCCGTCACCTTTAGCGTGCCGCAAAGTTATATCCCGCTGCTGGCAAAAGCGCTGCATAACGGCCAGACGCTGCCGGCCACCGCGTTTGACCAGGACGGCAGTACTGCGCTGGAGCAGGGCGTGGTGCAGTTTATGAGTAACGAAATCAATACTGATACCGGCAGTGTGGCGCTGAAAGCGACCTTCGCCAATCAGGATGATGCACTCTACCCGAATCAGTTTGTTAATGTACGGCTGCAAACCGCGACGCTGAAGCAGGCGACGGTGATCCCGGCGCAGGCGTTACAGCTGAGCAGCGACGGCAACTTTGTCTATGTGATCAATCAGGACAACACCGTCAGCCGCACCGCAGTAAAAACCGGCCCGACCTTTGGGGAAGATCAGCAGACCATCCTTTCCGGCGTGAAAGCCGGGCAGCGGGTTGTCACCGAGGGTATCGATCGTCTGACCAACGGCAGTAAGGTTACGCTGGTCAGCACACAGCAAACCAAAGCAGCCGGCGGGAGCGCGCAGGCGCAATGAATCCTTCCCGCATCTTTATTGAACGCCCGGTAGCGACCATTTTACTGATGGTGGGGGTACTACTCTCCGGGCTGTTTGCTTATCGTTTTCTTTCCACCTCGGCTTTGCCGCAGGTGGATTACCCAACCATTCAGGTCACCACTCTCTATCCCGGCGCCAGCCCGGATGTGATGGCATCTTCGGTGACCGCGCCGCTGGAACGCCAGCTTGGACAGATGGCGGGACTCAGCCAGATGACCTCCAGCAGCTCCAGCGGCTCGTCGATCATTACGCTAAAGTTCTCACTGGAACTGTCGCTGGACGTGGCGGAGCAGGAAGTCCAGGCGGCGATCAATGCCGCTGATAGTCTGCTGCCGGACGATCTGCCGAACCCGCCCACCTATAAAAAGGTCAATCCGGCCGATAGCGCGGTAATCACCCTGGCCGCGACCTCAGATACGCTGCCGCTGACCAAAGTGCAGGATCTGGTTAATACCCGTATTGCGCTAAAGCTCTCGCAAATCTCCGGCGTCGGTATGGTGACGCTGGCAGGCGGGCAGCAACCGGCGATCCGCGTGCAGATGGATCCACAAGCGCTGGCGGCGCATGGTCTGACGCTGGAAGACGTTAACACGCTAATAAGTAACAGTAACGTCAATGGCTCAAAAGGGGGCTTCGATGGTAAATACCACTCGGTCACCATTGATGCTAACGATCAGCTACGTACCGCCAAAGAGTACGGCAACCTGATTCTGACATATCAGGATGGGGCGGCGCTCCGGCTGCGCGATATCGCGCAAATTTCAGAAGCGGCGGAAAATAGCTACCAGTCGGCATGGGCCAATCACAGCCCGGCGATTGTGATTAGCGTCCAGCGTCAGCCGGGCGCCAATGTGATCTCGGTGGTGGATAATATCAAAGCCCAGTTGCCGAAACTGCAGGAGGCGTTGCCGGATGGCGTGAAGGTGCAGATTTTATCCGACCGTACCCAGACCATCCGCGCGTCAATCAGCGACGTGCAGTTTGAACTGATGCTGTCGATTGCGCTGGTGGTGATGGTGACCTTCCTGTTCCTGCGCAATCTGGCGGCGACGCTGATCCCCAGTGTGGCGGTGCCGCTGTCGCTGGTGGGCACCTTTGGCGTGATGTATCTCTGTGACTTTAGCCTGAATAACCTGTCGCTGATGGCGCTGACCGTGGCGACCGGCTTTGTTATTGATGATGCCATCGTGGTGGTGGAGAATATTTCGCGGCGGCTGGAAGCCGGGGAAACTCCGATGCAGGCGGCATTAAAAGGGTCGGCGCAGATCGGTTTTACCATTATCTCCCTGACTTTTTCCCTGATTGCGGTGCTGATCCCGCTGCTGTTTATGGGCGATGTGGTCGGGCGTCTGTTCCGTGAGTTCGCCATTACGCTGGCGGTTGCGATTCTGGTTTCCATGCTGGTGTCCTTAACCCTGACGCCGATGCTGTGTGCTTATCTGCTGCGCCATATTCCGCAACATCGTCAGACACGTTTCTATCGTAAAGGCGGCGAGTTCTTCGATCTGCTGGTGCGCGGTTATGACCGGATGCTGACGGTGGTACTGAATCATCAGCGCCTCACCCTGCTGGTGGCGCTGGCAACACTGGTATTTACCGCGTTGCTGTATCTGGTGATCCCGAAAGGCTTTTTCCCGGCTCAGGATACCGGGCTGATTCAGGGGGTTACCGTCGCTTCGCAGGATGTCTCGTTTGGCGAGATGGCAAAGCGTCAGCAACGGCTGGCCGATATTATTCTGCAGAACCCGGCGGTGGATAGTCTCTCCTCGACGGTAGGGATTGACGGCAACAACACCAGCCTGAATAGCGGTCGTCTGCAAATCAATCTGAAGTCATTTGATCAGCGCGATCAGCGCGCCGATGCGATTATCGCCGAACTGAAGCAGGCGACACAGCAGGTACCGGGTATTCAGCTGTATATGCAGTCGTCGCAGGATTTAACCGTCAATGACCAGGTGACGCCAAGTCAGTATCAGTTCACCCTCGATGACGCCGACAGTGAAAATCTGGTGCAGTGGTCGCCGCAACTGGTGGCGGCGTTGCAGCAGCGTCCGGAGTTTAATGCCGTCGTCAGTAATCTGCAGAATCAGGGGCAGGTGGCGTGGGTCGAACTGAACCGCGATGCGGCGGCGCGTTACGGTATCACCGCGGCTGACGTCGATACCGCACTTTACAATGCCTTTGGTCAGCGCCTGGTATCGACCATTTTCACTCAGGCGAATCAGTATCGCGTGGTGCTGGAGGTGCAGCCGAAGTATCAGCAATCCCCGGCGTCATTTGACGATATCTGGCTGGCGAGCAGCGCCTCTTCGACCAGCAGCACCAGTAGTACCAGTAGCACCAGCAGCAGTACCAGTACCACCACCAGCACATCATCGACCAGCAGCGGCATGGTCCGGCTGACGGCGATTGCAAAAATCCAACAGCGCAGCGGTTCGCTGGTGCATATGCGTCTGAACCAGTTCCCGGCGGTCACGGTCTCTTTTAACCTTAACGATGGCTATTCGTTAGAGCAGGCGCAGCAGGCGATCGCCGATATCAGTAAGCAGCTGGCGCTGCCCGCCAGTATCACCCTGCGCTACCAGGGCGAAGCGGCGGCGTTTCAGAGTGCCACCGGCAATACCCTGTGGTTAATTCTCGCGGCCTTGCTGACTATGTATGTGGTGCTCGGCATTCTGTATGAGAGTTTTATCCATCCGGTTACCATTCTGTCGACACTGCCATCGGCAGCGGTAGGGGCGCTGTTAACTCTGATGCTGGCGGGTACGGAATTCAGCCTGATCGCGCTGATTGGGGTGATCCTGCTAATCGGCATTGTTAAAAAGAACGCCATTATGATGATCGACTTTGCGCTGGAAGCGGAGAATAAGCAGCATCTCAGCCCGCGCGAAGCGATTCATCAGGCCTGTCTGCTGCGTTTCCGTCCGATTATGATGACCACCATGGCGGCGCTGCTCGGTGCATTGCCGCTGATGCTGGCGCAGGGCTCGGGCGCGGAGTTGCGCCAGCCGCTCGGGCTGGTAATTGTCGGCGGTCTGATCTTCAGCCAGGTGCTGACGCTCTTCTCCACCCCGGTGATCTACCTGATGTTTGACGGTTTTTCACAGCGTGGTAAGCGCTGGCTGCGTAACACGCAACAGCGGAGAGACGAATGAATATCGTCAAACTGTTTATCTTCCGGCCGGTTGCCACCCTGCTGTTAACCCTGGCGCTGCTGTTGCTTGGTCTGCTGGGTTACCGGCTGTTGCCGGTGGCACCGCTGCCGCAGGTGGATTTCCCAACGATTATGGTTTCCGCCAGTCTGGCTGGCGCCAGCCCGGAAACCATGGCGGCGACGGTGGCAACCCCACTGGAACGCGCGCTGGGGCAGATCGCCGGCATTACCGAAATGAGCTCCAGCAGCTCACAGGGATCCACCAATATCATTTTGCAGTTTGAACTGGATCGCGATATTAACGGCGCCGCGCGCGATGTGCAGGGAGCGATCAATGCCGCGCGCAGTCTGCTGCCAAGTAGCATGGCGTCGCTGCCGACTTACCGCAAAGCCAACCCGTCCGATGCGCCGATTGTGATGCTGGCGCTTACCTCCTCGACCGTCAGCAATGGCGAGCTGTACGACCTTGCCTCCAGCAAAATTAAGCAAAAAATTGCTCAGGTGAAGGGGGTCGGTGAAGTTTCGCTGGTGGGCAGCGCCTTACCGGCGGTACGTATCGATCTGCAGCCGCAGCAGCTGAGCCATTTTGGCGTCTCACTGGATACCGTACGCAGCGCCATCGCCAACAGCACCACTAATCTGCCGAAAGGGATGCTGGAAGGGAATAACCAGTCGTGGGTAGTGGACAGTAATGGCCAGCTGGACAGCGCCAGCCAGTACCGCAATCTGGTGGTGAGTTATCAGGACGGTCGTGCGATCCACCTCAATGATGTGGCGACGGTCTATGACTCGGTGGAAGACAAATATAATGTCGGTTACTACAACCAGACGCCATCGGTGATGCTGGGCGTAACGCGCCAGGCCGGGGCTAATATGCTGGAAACCATTGATGATATTAAGGCGCAGTTGCCCGCCCTGCAAAAGGATCTGCCGGGTGGTGTCAGCCTGAAGATCGTGGTCGATCGCTCACCGAATATTCGTGCCTCGCTGTATGACACCGAAGAGACTCTGCTGATCGCTATCGCGCTGGTGATTGGCGTGGTATTCGTCTTTCTGCGCGATCTGCGGGCGCTGGCAATCCCGGCGCTGGCGCTGCCGGTATCGTTAATCGGCACCTGCGCGGTGATGTATCTGCTGGATTACAGCCTCGATAACCTGTCGCTGATGGCGCTGATTATCGCGACCGGCTTTGTGGTCGATGATGCGATTGTGGTGCTGGAAAATATCACCCGCTATATCGAAGAGGGCCTGAGTCCGGTGCGCGCCTCGCTGAAAGGGGCGCAGGAAGTCAGCTTTACGGTACTGTCGATGACACTGTCGCTGGTGGCGGTATTTATTCCGATTCTGCTGATGGGCAGCATTGTCGGTCGCCTGTTCCGCGAGTTTGCCGTCACGCTAACGGTATCGTTAATCATCTCGATGCTGGTATCCCTCAGTCTGACGCCAATGCTCTGCTCACGCTTATTGCGCCGCAAGCCGCCAGTCTCCGCGCGGCCCCACCCGCTGTATCAGTGGATAGAAAACCGGCTCAATGCGCTGCTGGCGGCCTATGCCCGCGCGCTGAACTGGGTGATGCGTCATCAGCGCCTGACCATGTTCAGCCTGATCCTGACCATCATTCTCAATATATTCCTTTACTCGGTGGTGCAGAAAGGCTTCTTTCCCAATCAGGATACCGGTTTGCTGATGGGCATGCTGCGTGCGGATCAAAACGTCTCGTTTCAGGCGATGGAACCGAAGCTGAAGACCTTTGCTAAAATGATTCAGCAGGATCCGGCGGTGGATGGCGTGATGTCGTCCATCGGCAGCGGGGCCTTTGGCTCGCGTAACAGCGCCAACTTTTTTGTCCATCTGAAGGATTTCGATCAGCGTGATGCTACCGCCAGCGAAGTGGCTAACCGGCTCAGCGCGAAAACCCGCAATATTCCCGGCGTCGAGCTATTCCTGATGGCCGCGCAGGATATTCATATCGGTGGCCGCAGCGCTAACGCGCAGTATCAGTACAGCCTGCAGGCGGACGATCTCGATACCCTGCGCATCTGGACGCCGAAAGTGAAAGCGGCGCTGGAGAATATCCCACAGCTGACCAGTGTCGACTCCGATTCGCAGACCGGCGGTCAGGAAGTGATGATCACTATTGATCGTGAACGTGCGACCCGGCTGGGCATCAATGTACAAATGGTGGATACCCTGTTGAATAACGCTTTCAGCCAGCGGCAGATCGCCACGCTATATCACACGCTGAATCAGTACCATGTGGTGATGACGCTGGATGCGGCTTACACCCGCGATCCGGCGCTGCTGGAGCAGCTGTTTGTGATTAATAGCAATGGCGATCAGGTACCGTTGTCCGCCTTCGCCAGCTTTAGCGGCGGCAATGCGCCGCTGTCGGTGGCCCATCAGGGGCAGTCAGCGACCAGCACTATCGCCTTTAACCTGGCGGATGGCGTTTCGCTGCAACAGGCGCAGACGCTGATCAAAGCGGCAATGGCGCAAATCGGCCTGCCGGATACGGTACAGGCAAGCTTCCAGGGCACAGCTAAAGCCTTTGCCGCGCTGACGGCGTCGATGCCGTGGCTGATTCTCGCCGCGCTGGCGGCGGTGTATATCGTGCTGGGGATGCTGTACGAGAGCTATATCCATCCGCTGACCATTCTCTCAACGCTGCCTTCCGCCGGGGTCGGGGCGCTGCTGTTACTGTTGCTGACTAACACCCAGCTGACGGTGATCGCCCTGATCGGTATTTTGCTGTTAATTGGTATCGTTAAAAAGAACGCCATTATGATGATCGATTTTGCGCTGGCAGCCGAACGCCAGCACGGTATGACGCCGCAGCAGGCGATTACCCAGGCCTGCCTGATGCGTTTCCGTCCGATTATGATGACCACTCTGGCGGCTTTTTTTGGCGCGCTGCCGCTGGCATTGGGCAGCGGCGGCGATGCCGATCTGCGCAGCCCGCTGGGGCTGGCCATCGCTGGTGGCCTGGCGTTAAGCCAGTTACTTACTCTGTTCACCACGCCGGTGGTGTACCTCTATCTTGATCGCGCCAGCCGCGCCACTAAACGTCAGTGGCAACGCCTGCGCCATGCTGAATAATTTGTGATGAAAACCAATATAGCGATATTACCTGCGTTAATTATGGCTCTGCTGCTGAGCGGCTGTGCCGTTGGGCCTGACTATCAGCGTCCGTCAGCGGCGGTGCCGGCCCATTATAAAAACGCCAAAGGCTGGCGCGAAGCGACGCCGCAGGATCACCTCGGCAAAGGCGCATGGTGGGCGGTGTATAATGACCCGACGCTGTCGGGCCTGCTCAGCCAGGTTCGTATCTCCAACCAGAATGTGGCGCAATACGAAGCGCAGTATCGCCAGGCGCTGGCGCTGGCGGCGGAGTCGCGCGCCGATCTGTTGCCGACGGTCACCGGCACCGCCAGTTCAACCCGCAGTGGCAGCAGTAGTACCAGCAGCAGCGGCAGCGTTCAGCAAAGCGTCAGCAATAGCCATTCGCTGCAGGCCAGCGCCAGCTGGGAGCTGGATCTGTGGGGTAAATTGCGGCGTACGCTTGAGGAGAATCGTGCCAGCGCCGATGCCAGCGCAGCTGAGCTGGCCAATATCACCCTGAGCGCGCAATCGACGCTGGCGCAGGATTACTTCCAGTTACGGGTGATGGATCAGCAGATTGCGCTGTATCAGCAGAGCGTTGCCGCCTATCAGCGCTACTTGCAGGTAATTGAAAATAAATATCAGGCCGGATCGGAATCCCGCGCCACTCTGGCGCAGGCGCAAACGCAGCTGGAGAGCGCCCGCGCCTCAGCCCTCGATCTCAGCTGGCAACGCGCGCAGCTGGAACATGCCATCGCCATGCTGATTGGCAAAACCCCGGCGGAATTTAGTCTGCCGGTTGCAACGCTGGCCGCCAGCTTGCCGCCGATCCCTGACGCGCTGCCGTCGCAGCTGCTGCAGCGCCGCCCGGATATCGCCTATGCCGAGCGCAATGTGGCGGCCGCCAATGCCGCGGTCGGCGTGGCGATTGCCGGTTACTATCCGGACTTAACCCTGAGCGCCAGCGGCGGTTTTTCCGGTTCGGCGCTGCATAACCTGGTTTCGCTGCCGAATCGTGCCTGGTCGCTGGGGCCGGAACTCAGCGGCACACTGCTTGATTTTGGCGCCACCTCAGCGAAAGTTGATCAGGCGCGCGCCGCTTATGATGCCAGTGTCGCCAGCTATCGCCAGGCGGTGCTGACCGGTTTCCAGGAAGTGGAAAACTATCTGGTGGAGCTGAATACTCTGCAAACAGAAGTGCTGGCGCAGCAGCGTGCGGCCGAGGCGGCAAAACAGTCAGCCCGGGTTACCTATAACCAGTATCAGGCAGGCATGATCGATTATCTCGATGTGGCCAGTACTGAGAACACCAGCCTGAGCCAGCAGCAGAACCTGTTGTCACTGCAAAGCACTCAGTGGGTAACCAGCGTTGAACTGATTGCGGCATTGGGCGGCGGCTGGAGTGCAATATCGTTAGCGGAGAAATAATTTCGTTGTGACTAAAGGTGATTCACATCACGCCGATAGATACAGCTGTGAGTTAATTCTGTTAACCGGGTGCTGTCACAATGAAAAACATTTCAATACGAACGGGTTTGTTGTCACTGCTTGCTCTGATGACCACGCTGTTGTTAATTGTCAGCGTGATGGGAATGGTGGCGATTAACAAGAGCTATCAATCACTGCTTGCCGTGAATAATACTCAGGGCGTGCAACTGGGTAATCTGGCCAGCAGTAACACCAATATGCAACGTATCCGCGTAGTTGCCTCGCTGGCGGTGCGTAATATCGAACTGAATAAACTTGATGATGGCGCCTCGGCGGCGCAGCGTGCCGCGACTTATGCCGATACTGCCGATCGGGAGCTCCAGCAATTCTTTGCCGCAGTGAAGGGCGATGAGCGTGCTGAGGCGCTGGCGCAGGAGATTAACAAGGCCTACCAGGATTATCGCCAGCAGGGATTAAATCCGATGATTAACGCGCTGAAACAGCGCGATCTGAAGACCTACTACGCGATGATTGATAGCCAACTGCGTCCGCTGGGTATCGCTTTTGATAAAGCGAATAAAAATTTCTTCGATTTTGCCCAGAACGTCGGGCAGCAGCAGCTGGAGAATGCCGGCAGCGACAAGACCATGATGATGGTGATGATTGCCTGTTGCGTGGTGCTGACGCTGGTGCTGATGATGCTGGCATGGATGGTGATGCGCATGATGCTGATTAATCCATTGCATCAGGCGGTCAGGCTGCTGGAGTATATCTCCGAAGGCGATCTTACTCAGCCGATCCCGGCAGCCAGCGCCAACGAACTGGGCCGCCTGAATGCCGGTCTTGGCGTGATGCAGCAGTCGCTGGTGGCTTCGGTATCGCGGGTACGGGATGCCAGTATGCAGATTGAAACCGGCAGTACCGAGCTGGCCAACGGCAACGATGATTTATCGCGGCGTACCGAAATGTCGGCCTCTTCACTTGAGGAGACGGCGGCCAGTATGGAACAGCTTACCTCCACGGTGAAACATAACGCCGAAAATGCCAAACAGGGCCATGAACTGTCGGAGAGCGTTTCTTCTACCGCGCAGTCGGGCAGTAAAGTGATGCTCGACGTGATGGAAAATATGAAAGAGATCGCCCGCAGTTCCGATCAGATTGCCCATATTCTGACGGTGATTGATGGCATTGCTTTTCAGACCAATATTCTCGCGTTGAACGCCTCGGTAGAGGCCGCGCGTGCCGGTGAGCAAGGACGCGGCTTTGCGGTGGTGGCGAATGAAGTGCGGGTGCTGGCGCAGCGCAGCGCGCAGGCGTCGAAAGAGATTCATGAGCTGATTTCCAATTCCCGCAACCGGGTGGAAACCGGCACGCTGCTTACCACCCGCGCCAGTGAGACGATGAATGAAATTGCCGGGCAAATTATTAATATTAATGTGCTGATGCGTGAAATTGCCATTGCTTCGAAGGAACAGAGCCTCGGCATCGATCAGATCAATCTTGCCGTCAACCAGATGGAAGATGTGGCGCAACAGAACGCCGCGCTGGTGGAACAATCGGCAATGGCCACCCGTTCGCTGGAGGAGCAAACCCAGCACCTGGTGCAGGCGATGGCCTCATTTAAACTGTAGTGAGCAGGCGGTCAGCGGGCATAATCCGCTGACCGCAGATGATATCAGCAGTAATAATTTCACCGTTTTGACTTATCGCGCATTGAGTTACGTCGCCATATCCTGCATCGTGATACGCAATATCTCTGGATGCTAAGGAGCTGGCATGCTGTTTTCGTTGTTCCGCTGTTTATTTCGCCTGATGTACCGCGCTGAACTGCGCGGCGATATTGCTGCGTTGTATAAAGAGCGGGTGTTGATCACGCCAAACCATATGTCTTTCCTTGATGGCGTGTTGCTGGCGGTGTTTCTGCCGGTTAAACCGGTGTTTGCCGTCTACTCCTCCATCAGTGAAAAATGGTATATGCGCTGGCTGAAATCGGTAATCGATTTTGTCCCCCTCGATCCGACTAAACCGATGGCGGTAAAACATCTGGTGCGCATGATTGGCCAGGGGCGTCCGGTGGTGATCTTCCCGGAAGGGCGCATCACGGTGACCAGCTCACTGATGAAAATTTATAGCGGCGCCGGTTTTGTCGCCGCGAAGTCGCAGGCGACGGTCGTGCCGCTGCGTATCGAAGGCGCGGAATATACCCCTTTCGGTCGTCTCGGCGGGGTGTTTAAACGGCGTCTGTTCCCGCGTATTACCCTAACGGTGCTGCCCGCCACCTCAATTCCGATGCCCGATGCGCCGCGTGCCCGTGATCGCCGCATTCTCGCCGGTGAGCATTTGCATCATATAATGATGGAAGCGCGGATGGCGGTGCGCCCGCGCGAAACGCTGTACGAAGCCTTTCTCAGTGCCCGCACCCGCTATGGCCATGGCAAAAACTGCATCGAAGATATCAACTTTACACCAGACAGCTATAACGGCCTGCTGAAGAAAGCGCTGGGGGTGGGGCGAATCCTCGAACGTTATACGCAACCGGGCGAATATATCGGCCTGCTGCTGCCGAATGCCACGGTGACCGCTGCGGCCATTCTCGGCGCGTCGATGCGCGGCCGTATTCCGGCGATGCTGAACTATACCGCCGGTGTGCAGGGGTTAAGCAGCGCGCTAAAAGCAGCCGAAGTGAAAACCGTGTTTACCTCGCGCCAGTTCCTCGAAAAAGGCAAACTGCAACATCTGCCGCCAGGTATTAGCCAGGTACGGTGGATCTTCCTCGAAGATCTGAAAGATAGCGTGACGCTGCAGGATAAACTGTGGATCCTCAGCCGCCTGCTGCTGCCGCGCAGCGCGATGCTGGCGCAGCAGCCGGAAGATGCGGCGATGGTACTGTTTACTTCCGGTTCGGAAGGTAACCCGAAAGGGGTGGTGCACTCGCATAAAAGCCTGCTGGCAAACGTCGAACAGATTCGTACCGTTGCCGATTTCACCCCGCGCGACCGCTTTATGTCGGCACTGCCGCTGTTCCATGCCTTTGGTCTTACCGTGGGGTTATTGGCGCCGTTGATGACCGGCGCCGAAGTGTTTCTTTATCCCAGCCCGCTGCACTATCGCATTGTCCCGGAGCTGGTATATGACCGCAACTGTACCGTACTGTTTGGCACCTCAACCTTCCTCGGCAATTACGCGCGCTTTGCCAATCCTTATGATTTTGCCCGTCTGCGTTATGTGGTGGCGGGCGCCGAGAAACTGCAGGAGAACACCCGCCAGGCCTGGCAGGACCGCTTTGGCATTCGCATTCTGGAAGGTTATGGCGTAACGGAATGCGCGCCGGTGGTGGCGATTAACGTGCCGATGGCGGCACGACCGCACAGTGTCGGACGTATTCTGCCGGGAATGGACTCGCGGCTGATTGCCGTACCGGGCATTGAGCAGGGGGGCCAGTTGCAGCTGCGCGGGCCGAATATTATGAAAGGTTATCTGCGGGTTGAGCGCCCTGGCGTCCTTGAGGAACCGCAGGCTGATAACGGCGAAGGGCAGCTGGAAGCCGGCTGGTATGATACCGGCGATATTGTCAGCTTTGACCAACACGGTTTTTGCCAGATCCAGGGACGAGTGAAACGCTTCGCAAAAATTGCCGGTGAGATGGTATCGCTGGAGACCGTAGAGCAAATTGCGCTGAAAGCGTCGCCAGAGAAGCAGCATGCGGCATCGATGAAAGCCGATGGCAGTCGCGGCGAAGCGCTGGTGCTGTTTACCAGCGACAGCGAACTGACGCGCGAACGGCTGCTGAGCGCGGCCCGTGAACTGGGCAGCCCGGAACTGGCGGTCGCGCGCGATATACGCTTTATGAAACAGTTACCACAGCTGGGTAGCGGCAAACCGGATTTTGTTACCCTGCGTAAAATGGCAGAAGAAGAGGCGCATACCGCATGAGCAATACCCTGACCGACGAACAACCGCTACTGTCGCGAGGCATGATGGCGGTCATCGCCGCCCAGTTTCTCTCGGCGTTTGGCGATAACGCACTGTTGTTTGCCACGCTGGCAGTGATTAAAAATCAGCTCTATCCGGACTGGAGTCAGCCGGTATTGCAGATGGTATTTGTCGCGACCTATATCGTCCTTGCGCCTTTTGTCGGACAGATTGCCGATAGCTTTGCCAAAGGGCGGGTGATGATGTTCGCCAACGGGCTGAAGTTGTTGGGAGCACTGGTGATCTGCTTTGGTTTTAATCCGTTTATCGGTTACAGCCTGGTGGGCGTTGGCGCGGCGGCCTACTCGCCAGCGAAGTATGGCATTCTCGGCGAAATCACCAGTGGGGAAAAACTGGTGAAGGCCAATGGCCTGATGGAGGCGTCCACCATTGCGGCGATCCTGCTGGGATCGGTCGCGGGTGGCGTATTAGCCGACTGGAGCCTGCTGGCGGCGTTGATCGCCTGTGTGCTGGCCTATGGCCTGGCGGTGGCGGCTAACCTGTTGATCCCGAAACTGGCGGCCGCACGCGCCGGACAGAGCTGGCATCCGCTCCGCATGTCGCGCAGTTTCTTCCATGCCTGCCGGGTATTATGGCGCAACGGCGAAACCCGCTTCTCCCTGGTGGGCACCAGTCTGTTCTGGGGCGCGGGTGTAACGCTGCGTTTTCTGCTGGTGTTATGGGTCCCGGTGGCGCTGGGCATCAGCGATAACAAAACTCCGACCCTGCTGAATGCGATGGTGGCGGTTGGCATCGTTATTGGCGCCGCCGCCGCCGCCAGGCTGGTGACGTTAAAAACCGTCGGGCGCTGTATGCCTGCCGGGGTGCTGATCGGTGTGGCGGTGGTGGTGTTTGCCGTACAGCACAGCCTGCTCAATGCTTATCTGCTGCTGGTGATTATCGGGATTCTCGGCGGTTTCTTTGTGGTGCCGCTGAATGCGCTGCTGCAGGAGCGTGGGAAAGCGACGGTGGGGGCGGGTAATGCCATTGCGGTGCAGAATCTCGGCGAGAACAGCGCGATGCTGATAATGCTCGGACTCTATTCGCTGGCAATTAAGCTGGGTGCGCCTGCGGTGGCGGCCGGGATCGGTTTTGGCGCGCTATTTGCGATCGCTATTGCGGTGCTGTGGGGCTGGCAGTTAGCGCAAAAAAGAAAGATCGGGTAAATTATCGCCACGGGCGCATTTATGCGCTCCGTTGGCCCACGGTTCCACTGGAGTTTTTTTGAAAAGGATAATCAAATGCTAAACAAAATCTTTCTTCTTGCGCTGTTATCTGTGGTCTCTCTAAGCGCGGTATCGGCCGATGCCCCACGTCCTGAAGTGGCGGAATCAGTCAAGGCCTGGACCGGTAATGAAGGGGTCAGGGTGTGGACTCTGCGTTATGGCAAGCGTGCGGATAATAAAGCACTGGTGCAGATCACCCATGCCGATCATGACTGGGACCAGAAGATACAGCTAATGGACGTGGAGAACAAAGGCGATCGTCGTGACTACAGTGTCAATGTCGATGGCAAAAAGTTTGTGGTACTCAACCTTAATAACGCCAACTCCGGCGAACTGACGCTGCCGGGTGAGGGCGTCAGCCGTCCGATCTCCTACAGCCAGTTACTGTCCGATGAGGGCAATGCGCAGTACTTGCTGACTGATTATCTGAAACAGGAAGGCAAGTTGCCGCAGTGATCGTCACGGGAGCCGCTAATGGCTCCCGTCCTGGTTTTTACGGCGCCGGATAGGTATAACGGCGATGAATCGCTTCCAGTCCCTGCATTACCTCTTCATTTAGCGTCAGATTAAAACTGTCGATATTGATCTGCAGCTGTTCCAGCGTGGTGGCGCCTAACAGTGTACTGGCAACGAAAGGTTGCTGACGCACAAACGCCAGCGCCATCTGCGATGGATCGAGATGGTGCTTTTTCGCTAACGCCACATATTCCGCGATCGCCAGTTGCGCCTGCTCACCGCTGTAGCGGGTAAAGCGGCTGAACAGCGTATTACGCGCGCCGACCGGTTTCGCCCCATGCAGATACTTACCACTCAGGGTGCCAAACGCCAGGCTTGAATAGGCCAGCAGCTCGACGCCTTCATGCTGGCTGATCTCCGCCAGATTCACTTCAAAACTGCGGTTTAACAGGCTGTAGGGGTTTTGAATGGTGACAATGCGCGGCAACTCATGCTTTTCCGCCAGTTGCAGATAACGCATCACGCCCCATGCGGTTTCATTCGAGACGCCGATATAGCGGATCTTGCCGGCGCGTACCTGTTCATGCAGCGCTTCAAGCGTCTCCAGCAGGGTGACCGGGACGCTGGCATCGCTGTATTCATAGCCCAGTTTGCCAAAGTAGTTGGCCGGACGCTGTGGCCAGTGCAACTGATACAAATCGAGATAATCGGTGTTCAGGCGTTTCAGGGAGGCTTCAAGCGCGGTGCGAATATTTTTACGGTCCAGCGCCTGCTGTGGGCGAATCGAGGCATCATTGCCGCGTGACGGCCCGGCCACTTTTGACGCCAGTACGATTTTATCGCGGTTACCGCGCGCTTTGATCCAGCTGCCAATATAGCTTTCGGTCAGACCCTGGGTTTCCGGGCGCGGAGGCACCGGGTACATCTCTGCGGTATCAATCAGGTTGATACCGGAACTTAAGGCCAAATCCAGTTGAGCATGGGCGTCGGCTTCGCTATTTTGCTCACCAAACGTCATGGTTCCTAACCCCAGCGTGCTGACTTCCAGTGTGCTATGGGGGATACGGTGATATTGCATTTGCCGGCTTCCTTTTTTCATTATGGAAAGGTTAAATCCTGGTTGCAGCTTTTTTGACTATAACCGCGCTGGCGGAGAGGGGGAAGAGGGGATTTAGTGGGAAATGCGCAGGAAAAGCCCGCTGCAGCTTTGCAAAGCGTGCAGCAGGTAAAATTCACGAGGATTAACGCTCTATAATGGTGGAGACTTCATCGCTGTTGATCTGCAACTCATGCCCTGACTTATCAATATATTTTACCAGTCCGGTCTCTTTATCGATAACGGGTTTGCCTTCGGTCATAATCATGCTGCCATCTTTGGTCGCCATCACGTAATCAGTGCTACAACCGCTTAGCAGCAGCGTTGCAGCGATCGCGGCTGCACTTAATATCCACTTCATCCATGCTCCTCCCCGGTTTTCTCTTCAGTTTACCAGTGTAGTAATAAACCTTTTACCGCGAGGCGTTAATCGCATGATTCTGAATTGTTATGGCGAGCACAGCTCGCCATTGACAAGGATTACAGCGGGTTTTTCTTATTACGCATCAGGTTCAGGCTCTCTACCGCCATTGAGAAGAACATGGCGAAATAAATGTAACCTTTTGGTACATGAACGTTAAAGCTTTCGAGGATCAGGGTGAAGCCAACCAGTATCAGGAATGCCAGCGCCAGCATTTTCACCGATGGATGGCGGTCAACAAACTCTCCTACCGCTCTGGCGGCAAACATCATCACGCCGACGGCAATCACGACCGCGGCCATCATAATAAACAGGTGATCGGAGAGACCGACGGCGGTAATCACTGAATCGAGGCTGAAGATAATATCCAGCAGCATAATCTGCACAATGGCGCCAAAGAAGGTGTGCACATTGGTTTTATGCTGTTCTTCACCGCCCTCAATGGTTTCATGGATCTCCATACTGGATTTCCACAGCAGGAATAGACCACCAAATAGCAGGATCAGATCGCGCGCCGAAAAGGAGTGGTCCATTAGCGTGAACAGCGGGTTAGTCAGGCGAATAACCCAGGCAATCGACGCCAGCAGTGCTAAACGCATCAACATGGCACCCGCAAGGCCCAGGCGTCGCGCTTTGTTCTGTTGATGTTTTGGCAGCTTAGACACGACCAGCGAGAGGAAAATAATATTATCAATACCGAGAACGATTTCCAGAATGGTTAGGGTTCCGAGCGCTAACCAGGCATTGGGATCTGCAATCCAGTCAAACATTGTGCCAGTGCATCCTAAACGAAAGTTAAACGGTGATTATACCGATCATTGACAGCGGCGGGGAAAATTTAAAGTAAAAAGTGCCGGGCCAGCAGCGGGCCGGTAAAGGTTTTCTTCAGATAAAAACCACGCGGCAGGGTCATAATCGGCTGACCGTTTTCACCAATCCCTTCGGTCAGTGCTTTGCTGTTGGCGGCTTTCGGGCGAATTTGCAGTACTTCGCCATGACGCGCGGTGATGCGCTCCACCTGACCAAGGACAATCATATCCATCAACTCTTCCCAGTCGCGTTGCAACTGCTGCTCCTCGGCGGCGTCTGGACTCCACAGCAGCGGGGCGCCGACCCGACGTGCGGCCAGCGGGATCGCCCGGTCGCCTTCAACCGGGATCCATAACACCCGGGCCAGTTTGTGGCGCACATGACTGGTCTGCCAGGTGACGCCACTGTTGCCGGTGAGCGGCGCGACGCAAACAAAGGTCGTCTCCAGCGGACGCCCGAGGCTGTCTACCGGGATGGTTTTCAGTTCAATGCCAATGGCGGCAAAGTCCTGTTCCGGCTTGCTGCCGGCACTGGCGCCGAGATGAATTTCCAGCAGTGTGCCAACCCAGCCTTTATCGCGTTTCAGGTCCGCCGGCATCGGTAATTGTGCTTTCAGTGCCAGTTCAGCCAGCGTATAGCCCGCCAGGGCCTGCGCACGCGCCAGCAAGGCGGCCTCATCTTCCGGCGGAAGAACAGGCGGAAAATCAACGGCCATAATAATTCCTGCGCTGAAGGTTAAAAAACAATCAGTTATGACGCAAGCCTGTTGCCGCGCCCCATCTAATGTGTAAAACAGCAATAATAGCATGATTACACGTGCTTTTTTATTTCATCCGCCGACCAGGGTTATTCACACCAGGCCGGGTTTTCCCAGCTTGTCATCGACAATGAACAGGATCTGCACCCCGGTTATCCACAGAAATGTGGGATAAGTCGCTTTTTAAAGGAATACTGTTTTGATTTACAGCCTTGACGACCGGGTGTTTTGCGCGAACAGCGCTTTTTGTGCGTAACTTACTGGCATAATCTGTGGATAAAAAGCGCAGCGTTCGATCTTTCGCCAGTTACCTGAACCGGGGGGATTTGCGGGGCGGAAACTTGCGGGAAAGCCTGTGATCAACTTTATCATCAGATTGATTCGTATAGCTTAATTTCTGCAGCGAAAAATGCTTTTTGCGCCGTCGCAAAAAGTTTTCCCCGGCTATGTACCGAGTTCTGCACAAAGCTATCCACAGAAAACGTGAATAAGATCGCGCTTTTCGGGGGGTATCTGTTCATAACTTTGATGATATCTGTGAGTTATCCCATTGTTATCCGTTGTTCACAGCCGCAACCAGTGGTTTACCGTCTGTAAGGAGTATGAAACAATCAGAACATCCGAGTTTTAGTTTGAGGTAGTCCGGTGATCGATGATGATGGCTACCGCCCGAATGTTGGTATCGTAATCTGTAATAAGCAGGGACAAGTGTTGTGGGCCAGGCGTTATGGACAACACTCCTGGCAGTTTCCTCAGGGAGGGATTAATCCTGGTGAAACTGCGGAACAGGCGATGTACCGCGAACTTTTCGAAGAAGTTGGTTTACACCGGAAAGACGTCCGTATTCTTGCTTCTACCCGTAACTGGTTACGCTATAAGTTGCCAAAACGTTTGGTGCGTTGGGACACAAAGCCGGTTTGTATCGGCCAGAAACAAAAGTGGTTTCTTCTGCAGTTGATGTGTAATGACGCGGATATCAATATGCAAACCAGCAGCACGCCGGAATTTGATGGCTGGCGTTGGGTGAGCTTCTGGTATCCGGTGCGCCAGGTGGTTTCTTTTAAACGTGATGTCTACCGCCGCGTGATGAAGGACTTTTCTGGCGTGGTAATGCCGTTGCAGGAGAGTTCTGTGCAGCGCAATGCGCCTGCTTATCGACGGAAAAGAGGTTAAGCCACGCAGATTATGCTCACTCAGTTGCGCGATATTGTTGAGAAAGTAGCGGGGGCTCCGCGCATAAATGAGTCGCTCGAGATCCTGGTTAACGAGATTTGCCTGGCAATGGATACTGAGGTCTGCTCGGTTTATCTCGCTGACCATGATCGCCGCTGTTACTACCTGATGGCAACGCGCGGGCTGAAAAAGCCGCGCGGGCGCACGGTCACGCTTGCATTTGACGAAGGGATCGTCGGTCTGGTCGGTCGCCTGGCTGAGCCGATTAACCTTGCGGATGCGCAAAAACACCCCAGCTTTAAATATGTGCCGGCGGTTAAGGAAGAACGTTTTCGCTCTTTCCTTGGCGTGCCGATTATCACCCGCCGTCAGTTACTTGGCGTACTGGTGGTACAGCAGCGTGAACATCGTCAGTTCGACGAGAGTGAAGAGTCCTTTCTGGTTACCCTTGCCACGCAAATGGCAACCATCCTGTCGCAGTCGCAACTTCACCAGCTGTTCGGCCAGTTCCGACAGACGCGTATTCGCGCACTGGCGGCGGCGCCGGGCGTAGCGGTGGCGCCGGGCTGGGTCGACACCACTCAGCCGTCGCTCGATCAGGTTTCTGCCGCTTCAACGCTGGATACCCATCGTGAACGCGAACGTCTGCAACTGGCGATGGCCGAAGCCTCAAGCGAGTTTCGACGCTTCAGTAAACGTTTCACCGCCAGCGTGCAGAAAGAGAGTGCGGCGATCTTCGATCTCTATTCGCACCTGCTGAGCGATGCGCGGCTGAAGAACGACCTGTTTGCCGAGATCGATGCCGGATCGGTGTCCGAATGGGCGGTGAAAACCGTTATTGAGAAATTTGCCGCGCAGTTCGCCAACCTGCAGGATACCTATCTGCGCGAACGTGCCGGCGACCTGCGGGCTCTCGGGCAGCGCCTGCTGTTTCATCTCGACGATAGTCTGCAGGGCACCAATGCCTGGCCGGAACGTTTTGTGCTGGTGGCCGATGAGTTAACCGCTGCCACGCTGGCGGAGCTGCCGCAGGATCGTCTGGCGGGGGTGGTGGTGCGCGATGGCGCGTCCAACTCTCATGCCGCCATTCTGGTGCGCGCAATGGGCATTCCGACGGTGATGGGCGCCGATATTCAGCCGGAGTTGCTCAATAAACGCTTACTGATCGTCGATGGCTATCGCGGCGAACTGCTGGTCGATCCTGAGCCGGTGCTGGTCCAGGAGTATCAGCGTCTGATCAGCGAAGAGAACGAGCTGAGCAAGATGGCGGAAGATCTTGTTGAGCAGCAGGGCGCGCTGAAAAGTGGTGAACGGGTGCAGGTGATGCTGAATGCCGGTCTTAGCGCCGAGCATGAGCAGGCGCTGGGTAGCTGGGTGGATGGCGTCGGCCTGTACCGTACCGAAATCCCGTTTATGCTGCACAGCGGCTTCCCTTCGGAAGAGGAACAGGTCGCGCAGTATCAGGGGATGTTGCAGCTGTTCCTGAATAAGCCGGTAACCCTGCGTACGCTGGATATCGGCGCCGATAAACAACTGCCCTATATGCCGATTAGCGAAGAGAACCCTTGCCTCGGCTGGCGCGGCATCCGCCTGACGCTCGATCAGCCGGAGATCTTTCTGGTGCAGGTCCGGGCGATGCTGCGCGCCAATGCGGCGACCGGCAATCTCAGTATTCTGCTGCCGATGATCACCAGCATTGAAGAGATTGATGAAGCGAAACGGCTGATCGAACGTGCCGGTCACGAAGTGGCGGAAATGTTGGGTTACGCCATTCCGCAACCGCGCATCGGCATTATGATCGAAGTGCCGTCAATGCTGTTTATGATCCCGCACCTGGCGGGGCGTATCGATTTTGTCTCGGTCGGCACTAACGACTTAACCCAGTATCTGCTGGCGGTGGATCGCAATAATACCCGGGTCGCGAGCCTGTACGACAGCCTGCATCCGGCGATGCTGCATGCCCTGCAGAGCATCGCCTTACAGGCGGAACGCGCGGGAATTGAACTCTGCCTGTGCGGCGAAATGGCGGGCGACCCGATGTGTGTGGTGCTGCTAATCGGTCTGGGCTATCACCATCTCAGTATGAACGGTCGGAATGTGGCGCGGGTAAAATACCTGCTGCGCCATATCGATCGTGAAGAGGCGGAAAAACTGGCGGAACACAGTCTGCTGGCGCAGACCGCGAGCGAAGTTCGCCAGCAGGTCGCGGCATTTATGGAGCGTCGTGGTCTGGGGGGCTTGATCCGCGGCGGTCGTTAAGCATAGCCGCGCCCGGTGAAAGCACGTTTGGGAAAAGGCTTTATTAAAGTTTACAAGTTCCGGACCCCGCATTAATTCGGGCTGTGATATGATTCGCAGCCTTAATTACCCTTCGTACAGGGCTGCACGGTAGCAAGAATACGAAAGGTAAGCGCTTGTGCGCACTGGTGTAATCATTCAGCCGCCCATCGTTCGGGGCAGAAAATTTTATGGTGAAAGATGAATAACGGCTACCTGACGTTCCCTCAATTCGACCCGGTGATCTTCTCTATCGGGCCGGTTTCTCTTCACTGGTACGGCTTGATGTATCTGGTGGGTTTTGTCTTTGCCATGTGGCTGGCGGTACGCCGGGCCAATAAACCAGGCAGCGGCTGGACGAAAGATGAAGTTGAAAACCTGCTGTATGCCGGTTTCCTCGGCGTGTTCCTCGGTGGGCGTATTGGCTATGTGTTGTTCTACAATATGCCGCTGTTCCTCGATAACCCGCTGTATCTGTTTAAAGTCTGGGATGGCGGTATGTCATTCCATGGTGGTCTGCTGGGTGTGATCGGCGTGATGTTCTGGTTTGCGCACCGCACCAAACGCAATTTCTTCCAGGTGGCGGATTTTATTGCTCCGCTGATCCCGTTTGGTCTCGGCGCCGGTCGTCTGGGCAACTTTATCAATGGCGAACTCTGGGGCCGCGTGGCGCCTGATTTGCCATGGGCGATGCTGTTTCCGGGCTCACGCAGCGACGATATGGTACTGGCGGCGACGCATGCGGAATGGCAGCCGCTGCTGGCTACCTACGGCGTGCTGCCGCGTCATCCGTCCCAGGTGTACGAACTGCTGCTGGAAGGGGTGGTGCTGTTTATCATTCTCAACCTGTTTATTCGCAAACCACGGCCGATGGGCGCCGTCTCCGGCCTGTTCCTGATTGGCTATGGTGCGTTTCGTAGCTTTGTCGAGTTCTTCCGCCAGCCGGACGCGCAACTCGGCCTGTTCGATGGCGTGATCAGTATGGGGCAGATTCTGTCGGTTCCGATGATTCTGGCCGGTGTGATTATGATGATTTGGGCGTACCGTCGTCGCCCGCAGCAACAAATTTCGTGAGGAAAAATGAAACAGTATCTGGATTTAATGCAGAAGGTGCTCACTGAGGGCACCGCGAAAAACGATCGTACCGGAACCGGCACGCTGTCGATTTTCGGTCATCAGATGCGTTTCAACCTGCAGGAAGGCTTCCCGCTGGTGACCACCAAGCGCTGCCATTTACGCTCGATTATTCATGAGCTGCTATGGTTCCTGCAGGGGGATACCAATACCGCTTATCTGAAACAGCACAACGTCTCAATTTGGGATGAGTGGGCGGATGAAAACGGTGATTTAGGCCCGGTCTACGGCAAACAGTGGCGTAGCTGGGGCGCGGCCGATGGCCGCCAGATCGACCAGATCAGCAAAGTGCTGGAGCAGCTGAAACAGGATCCGGACTCACGCCGTATTATTGTCTCTTCATGGAATGTTGGCGAACTGGATCAGATGGCGCTGGCTCCCTGCCACGCATTTTTCCAGTTCTATGTCGCTGACGGCAAGCTCTCCTGCCAGCTGTATCAGCGCTCCTGCGACGTGTTTCTTGGTCTGCCGTTTAATATCGCCAGCTATGCGTTGCTGGTGCATATGGTGGCGCAACAGTGCGATCTGGCGGTAGGTGACTTTGTCTGGACCGGTGGCGATACCCATCTGTACAGCAACCATCTGCAACAGACCGATCTGCAACTGTCGCGTGAACCACGCCCGTTACCGAAACTGGTGATTAAGCGTAAACCCGCATCAATTTTTGATTATCGTTTTGAAGACTTTGACATCGAGGGTTACGATCCTCACCCGGCGATTAAAGCCCCGGTAGCCATTTAACCGCGGGTCGCGGTGGTCAGTCACTGACCACCGCGCATCGCTGCCTGGTCCCGCGATCCCCCCGCGGGTAAATCCGCGATCCACCTCTGAAACGGCATGTTACTGACGGCAACGGCGTCAGTTTTATTTCGCGCCATGCCGATAACGGCGTCACTGCCGCTGGCATCCTGTGTTACGCCCGCTACTCTCTCTGGTTATGAAAAACCACAATACGCAAGGCTATACCTTGCCGGAACTGCTTATGGTACTGGTGATTGTTGGCATTCTCGCTGCCAGCGGCATGGCGGGCTGGTTGCGCTGGCAACAGCAGCAACGACTGGCGCAGACGGCACAGCAGATTCACTCCTTTCTGCATCAGTTGCGCGCCTGGTCTCACTGGCACAATAGCGAACAGGTATTGTGGCTGAAAGCGGGGGATCGCTGGTGTCTCGGCAGTGGCGTTATGCCGGACGCCGCCTGTGAGACCGGGCGCCGCGATCAACTAATTGCCCCTCATCCTGATGTGCA
Source organism: Pantoea sp. B65 (assembly GCF_047308185.1). Taxonomy (NCBI): domain Bacteria; kingdom Pseudomonadati; phylum Pseudomonadota; class Gammaproteobacteria; order Enterobacterales; family Erwiniaceae; genus Pantoea; species Pantoea sp. B65. Next base: position 278,118 of record NZ_JAHXPU010000044.1, on the reverse strand, counting down.
GGTACTGAGTCTGACGCCGGGCATGGGCTTTTACGGTAAACGTAACGCGGCGCGTGCCGGTCATATTGAGTTGGCTAATGCTGCGGGTTCCGTACGCATTATCGTTTCAGCGCGGGCGCGTATTCGCCGCTGCAACGGTGAACATCAGGATAACTGCCAGTGAGAGCGCCAGGGTTCAGTCTGATCGAGATGATTATCGCTATGGCGATCGGCGGTGTATTGCTGTTGGGGGCGATGCGGCTGTTGCCGCAACTACAGGGGCAGAATCGGCAATTGCTGGCGCAGTTACAGCTTGATGAAGAGCTGCAGCAAATGATGATGACGCTGGAAAAAGCGCTGCGGCGCGCCGGTTACTGCCATGGTCAATGTGGCGGCGAAGGGCTGCAGATTGCCGCAGGCGGGCAGTGCGTGCTGATCCAATGGGATGAAAATAGTAATGGTCGCTGGGAAGCGCCCGGCGATGAGGAAAGCGAGTTTTATGGTTATCGCCTGCGCAATAACAGTCTGGAAATGCAGCGCGGCGTCAGTAGCTGTGATGGCGGCGGCTGGGAGCGGCTTTCCGACCCGCAGAGCGTCATCGTGACCCGGTTCCAGGTACAGCGCGACAGCCGCATCATTAAACTTACCCTGAGTGCTTACACCCCGACATTTCCCGGGCGTATACAGGTGCTGGAACAGTGGGTACGCGGAATGAATTTGCCATGAGCCGACAACAGGGAAGTGGGGTATTGAGTATGGTGGTGGTGGTGCTACTGCTGGGGACCGCGCTATTGAATGCTACGCGCCAGCAGCTGGCGTCGGCGTTAACGCTGGTGGCGCACGAACGGCAGCATATTATCGATTTTTATGCCGCGCAGGCGGCGCTGGCCTGGGGCAGCAAACTCTCCTGGCCGGCAAGCCACGGCTGGCAGTGTCAGACTGAGCCGCAACAGCAGTGGCGCGCCTGCCTGCATCGCGTTGAGCCAGCGCGCGGATTACTGCGCGGCGAGCATCGTGGCTCTGCGCTTCCCGCGCTGGCACTCTGGCAGTGGGTGCAGGCGGATCCAGACGAACCTGGGGTGCGTCCGCTGGCTCATGGCTGGATTGATTTCTGTCCGCTGGCCCGGCTGGCGGAGTGCGCGCCCGATGCGCGCTAAGCGGCAGCGGGGCTTCAGCCTGCCGGAAGTGATACTGGCGCTGCTGCTATTTAGCCTTAGTTTAACCGCGCTGTTGCACTATCAGCGGGTACTGACCGAAGGTTTTGCCCGACAGTGGCAGCAGCGTCAGGCCTGGCGTTACGCCGCACAGCGCATTGAAGGCCATGTGGTTGACGGCTGGCAGACACAGCTGCTGGTCCAGAGTGGGCCGGGTGGTTGTCAGTTACTCAGCGCGCAGGCCAGCGGACCGCTGGGAGGTGAGGCGCGGCTGACCACGCTGCGCTGTGAACCCTGAGGGGCACCGTTGTGCCTGAAATGCGCTATCGCGCGTTTGCATCGGGGGTTATCCGGGTTACAGTGTCAAGGCCAGCGCGGCGTATTCGCAGGATTGAACGGGAGCAACGATGTTTACGGTTTACCACTCCAACCAGCTTGATTTATTGAAATCGCTGGCGGCTTATCTTATTGAAAACCAACCGTTACGCGATCCTTTTCAGTCTGAAGTGGTGCTGGTGCAGAGTCCGGGGATGGCGCAGTGGTTACAGATGTCGCTGGCTGAACATTTTGGCATTGCCGCTAATATTGAATTTCCTCTGCCCGCCAGTTTTATCTGGGAGATGTTTGTCCGCGTCCTGCCCGACATTCCTGCAGAGAGCGCCTTCAATAAAGCCAGTATGAGCTGGAAACTGATGACGCTGCTGCCGGAGATGCTGACGCGCCCGCAGTTTACCGCCCTGAGTCACTATCTCACCGATGACGATGATAAACGTAAGCTGTTTCAGCTGGCGGCGAGGGTCGCCGACCTGTTTGACCAGTATCTGGTTTACCGTTCTGACTGGCTGAACCGCTGGGAAAAAGGTGAGCTGATTGAAGGGCTGGGTGAGGCGCAGCAGTGGCAGGCCCCGCTATGGGCGGCGCTGGTGGAGTACACCCGGCAGCTTGCGCAGCCGGAATGGCACCGTGCCAACCTCTATTCACGTTTTATCACCCGGCTGGAGCAAGCCAGCGAGCGTCCGGCTGGCTTGCCGGATCGGGTATTTATCTGCGGCATCTCGGCCTTGCCGCCGGTCTATTTGCAGGCGCTGCAGGCGCTGGGCAAACATATTGATATCCATCTGCTGTTTACCAACCCCTGTCGCCATTACTGGGGGGATATCCAGGACTATGGTTTCCTGGCAAAGTTGCAAAGTCGCCGTCGCCGCCACTTTCAGCAGCCGCGCGAGAGCGGCCTGTTTCGCGATGCGGATAACGCGTCACTCCTGTTTGATGCCGCAGGCGAGCAGCAACTCAGTAATCCGCTGCTGGCCTCCTGGGGTAAATTAGGACGCGATAACCTGTTTTTGCTGGCGCAGATGGAGGCGCAGGAGGTTGATGCCTTTGTCGATATCAGCGCGGATTCATTACTGCACGCGGTGCAGCGCGATATGCTGGAGCTGGACGATATGGCGGTGATTGGCGTCACCGCCGAACAGCTGGCAAGCAGTGCGCAGAAGCGGCGGTTACAGCCGGATGACCGTTCGATTGCGCTGCATATCTGTCACAGCCCGCAGCGCGAAGTGGAAGTCTTGCAGGATCGTCTGCTGGCGATGATGGCGGATCATCCGCAGCTTTCCCCGCGCGATATTATTGTGATGGTCGCCGATATCGACGCCTATACGCCGTTTATTCAGGCGGTGTTCGGCAATGCCCCGGCGCAACGCTATCTGCCGTTTGCTATCTCCGATCGGCGCGCCAGCCAGGCTCATCCGGCGTTGCAGGCATTTCTCAGCTTACTCAGCCTGCCGGACAGCCGTTTCGCCAGCGAAGAGGTGCTGGCGCTGCTGGAAGTTCCGGCGCTGGCGGCACGCTTTCATATCGATGAGCCGGACCTGCGTCGCCTGCGGCAATGGGTCGCCGGGTCCGGTATTCGCTGGGGACTGGACGACGATAACGTGCGTCAGCTGGCGCTGCCAGCCACCGGGCAGCACACCTGGCACTTCGGCATCACCCGCATGCTGTTGGGTTACGCGATGGCCAGTGATTCCGGCGACTGGCAGGGTATTTTACCGTATGACGAATCCAGCGGCCTGATTGCCGAGCTGGCGGGTAACCTGGCGGAGCTGTTGATGCAGCTTAACCACTGGCGTCAGCGCCTGTCACAGCCACGCGTGCTGCAAGAGTGGCTGCCGCAGTGCCGCCAGCTACTGGATGATTTCTTTGCTGGCGATGCGGATACCGAAGCGGCGCTGGCGCTGATTGAGGAGCAGTGGCAGCAGACGGTGACCTATGGTATTCAGGCGCAATACCAGCAGGCGGTACCGCTGACGCTGCTGCGCGACGAGCTATCGTCGCGACTCGATCAACAGCGTATCAGCCAGCGCTTTCTCGCCGGTCCGGTCAATTTCTGTACCCTGATGCCGATGCGCTCCATCCCGTTTAAAGTGGTGTGCCTGCTGGGAATGAATGACGGCGTATATCCGCGTACCTTACCGCCGCTGGGCTTTGATTTAATGAGCCAGCAGCCGCGCAAGGGCGATCGCAGCCGTCGCGATGATGACCGCTATTTATTCCTTGAAGCGCTGCTGTCGGCGCAACAGCAGCTGTATATCAGTTATATCGGCCGTTCCATCCAGGATAATAGCGAACGTTACCCGTCGGTGCTGGTCAGCGAATTAACGGATTATATAGCACAAAGTTTTTGCCTGCCCGGCGATGAAACGCTGGATGTTGACAGCAGCGCGCAGCGGGTGCAGGCACATTTGCAACATCTGCACAGCCGCATGCCATTTGCCGCAGAAAACTTCGCTGAAGATGCCGAATTCCGTAGCTTTGCCGCCGAATGGCTGCCGGCTGCCAGCGGCAGCGGCGAGCCGCACCCACCGTTTATGCAGCCGCTCGGGGCGCTGGAGCTTAGCGAGCTGAATTTCGAACAGCTGATACGCTTCTGGCGTCATCCGGTGCGCGCTTTCTTTAGCATGCGGCTGGGGGTCAGCTTCAGTCTTGAAGAGACCGAACTGCCCGATGCCGAGCCGTTTGAACTCGACAGCCTCGGGCGCTACCAGATTAATGCGCAGTTACTCAATGCGCTGATCGATGGTCAGGATGATGACTGGCTGTTTAATTACCATCGTGCTGCCGGTGATCTGCCATATGGCGCCTTTGGCGAACTATTCTGGCGCGCGCAACGTGACGAGATGGTCACGCTGGCTGAACAGGTTCGCCAGCAGCGCCGGCAGAGCGAAAGCCGGGAAATTAATCTGCAGATTGGCGCGGTACAGCTAAGCGGCTGGCTGCCCCAGGTGCAGGATGATGGTTTACTGCGCTGGCGCCCGGGGGTACTGAATTTTAATGATGGCCTGACGCTGTGGCTGGAGCATCTGGTGTATTGCGTGATGGGTGGCGGCGGACGCAGCCGGATGTATGGACGTAAAGAGAGCCAGTGGGCTTTTGACGCCATTGCCCCGGAGGCGGCGACAGAGTGGCTGGCGCGTTTTATTGCCGGTTATCGCCACGGGATGTCAGTACCGCTATTACTGTTGGCAAAAAGCGGTGGCGCCTGGCTGAACGCCTGTTATGACGAAAAAAACCAAACTCTGTTGTCTGATGATGCCAGCCAGGCAAAAGCGCGGGTCAAACTGTTGCAGGCCTGGCAGGGGAATTATCAGCTGGAAGGCGAGGGGAGCGACCCCTGGCTGCAAAGGCTATTCCGCGTGCTGGATGAGGATTGCGTACGGCAAATTTGCGCTGAAGCAGAGAACTGGCTGCTGCCGTTGCTGCGTTATAACCAGCCCTGAGCTGTAAACAATGCGGACATCAGGCCGGTCATCATGTAGTGTTACTTTGTAACGATTTTACTTTTTGGTGGTACTTATTTGCCGTGTTGACACAGGCACGGTGAAAATTAGAGTTAAGAGCCTGTTCCGCCAGGCGCTATTGTTGAGGGGTTTGAATGCGCAAGCACGTTGTCTGGATCACGAGTCTGTTTATTTGCTTTACCTTCTGGAGTGATGTTTCGCAGGCGGCAAATGGCTGGCAGCCGATGGCTGAAACCATACGTAAAAGCGCAAAGGACCCGCGTCAGTACCAGGCAATCAAACTGGAAAATGGCATGACGGTACTGCTGGTGTCTGACACGCTGGCGCCGAAGTCGCTAACCGCGCTGGCGGTGCCGGTCGGTTCGCTGGAAGATCCGGATAGTCAACTGGGGCTGGCGCACTACCTCGAACATATGGTGTTGATGGGTTCTAAGCGCTATCCACAGCCTGATAATCTTGCTGAATTTCTTAAGAAACATGGCGGCAGCCACAATGCCAGTACCGCTTCGTATCGCACCGCCTTCTATCTTGAAGTGGAAAATGATGCGCTGGAACCGGCCACCGATCGTCTGGCGGATGCCATCGCCGAACCCCTGCTGGATCCGCTGAATGCCGATCGTGAACGTAATGCGGTTAATGCGGAACTGACCATGGCGCGTTCGCGTGACGGATTGCGAATGGCGCAGGTGGGAGCGGAAACCCTGAACCCGCAGCATCCGGGCGCACGTTTCTCCGGCGGCAACCTCGAAACCCTGCGTGATAAATCCGACAGTAAACTGCATCCGGCGCTGACCGCTTTTTATCAGCGTTATTACTCGGCTAATCTGATGAAGGCGGTGATTTACAGTAATAAACCCCTGCCCGAAATGGCGCGGATTGCAGCGAATACCTTTGGCCGCGTAGCAAATCGTCAGGCGACCGTGCCGGAGATTAGCGTACCGGCGGCAACCGAACAGCAGAAAGGCATTATCATTCACTATGTGCCGGCGCAGCCGCGTAAGCAGCTAAAAATTGAATTCCGCATCGGGAACAACAGTGACAAATTCCGCAGTAAAACCGATACCCTGCTCGGCTATCTGATCGGTAATCGCAGCAAAAACACGCTGTCGGACTGGCTACAGAAACGTGGCCTGGCGGACTCCATCAGTGCCGGTGCCGATCCAGTGATCGACCGCAATGGCGGCATTTTCTCTATCTCGGTGTCGCTCACCGATAAAGGGCTGGAGAATCGCGATCAGGTTGTCGCCGCGGTATTCAGCTACCTTAATCTGCTGCGCCAGGGGGGCGTTGATAAACGTTACTTTGATGAAGTCGCGCATGTGCTGGATCTCGATTACCGTTACCCTTCGCTCACCCGCAATATGGACTATATCGAATGGCTGGTGGATACCATGTTACGGGTGCCGGTAGAGCATACGCTGGATGCGCCTTACATCGCCGATCAGTATGATGCGCCGGCGATTGAACACCGTCTGCAGGGCCTGACGCCAGAAAATGCGCGGATCTGGTATATCAGCCCCAATGAGCCGCATAATAAAATCGCCTACTTTGTTGAAGCGCCGTATCAGGTGGATAAAATCAGCGCGCAGCGCTTTGCCGACTGGCAGAAACTCAGCGCTGATATTCAGCTGTCAATGCCGGTGCTCAATCCCTATATTCCGGACGATTTCACTCTGATCCCGGCTGGCAGTGAACGCCGGGACCATCCGCAACCGTTGATCAATGAACCTGGTTTGCGCGTGTTTTATATGCCCAGCCAGTACTATGCCGATGAGCCAAAAGCGAATATCACGCTGGCGCTGCGCAATAAAGCCGCGATGAGCGGCGCACGCAACCAGGTGCTGTTTGCGCTAAATGATTACCTGGCCGGGGTGGCGCTTGATGAACTCAGTTCGCAGGCATCGGTAGGGGGCATTAGCTTCTCCACCAGTGAGGACGATGGCGTTATGTTTAGCGCCAGCGGTTTCACCCAGCGGTTACCCAAACTGCTGAGCACTTTACTGGCTGGTTACGCCAGTTTTACCCCCGATGATGCTCAGCTGGAGCAGGCGAAGTCGTGGTATGCCGAACGCCTGGATTCCGCGGATAAAGGTAAGGCATTCGAGCAGGCGATTCAGCCGGTACAGATGCTATCACAACTGCCTTATAGCGAACGCGGCACGCGTCGTGCGCTACTGCCGTCGATTACGCTGCAGGAGCTGCTTGACTACCGTAAGCAGTTGCTGGAAAAAGCCACGCCGGAAATGCTGGTGGTGGGGAATATGACCGCCGACGCGGTCAGCTCTCTGGCGCGCGATGTACGTGCGCAACTGCAGTGCAGCGGTGAAAGCTGGTGGCACAGTGAGTATGTCGCCATTGAACAGCCGGTGCTGGCAAATATTGAAAAGACCGGCAGCAGCACGGACTCGGCGCTGGCGGCGGTGTATGTTCCGCTCGGCTATGCTGAGTATCAAAGCCTTGCCAGCAGTGCGATGTTGAGCCAGATTGTGCAGCCGTGGTTCTACAATCAGTTACGAACCGAAGAGCAGCTTGGCTATGCGGTGTTTGCTTTCCAGATGCCGGTTGGGCGTCAGTGGGGCATTGGTTTCCTGTTGCAGAGCAACAGCAAGCAGCCGGCCTTTTTGTTACAGCGCTATCAGGCATTCTACCCAACGGCGGAAAAACGCCTGCGCGCGATGAGCAAAGAGGATTTTGCCCAGTATCAGCTGGCGATGATTAACGAACTGAAACAGCGGCCACAGACGCTTGATGAGGAAGCCGGGCGCTTTACCAAAGATTTTGACCGGGAAAACTACCGTTTCGACACGCGTGAAAAAGTCATTGAGCAGGTCCAACAACTGACGCCTGAAGGGCTGGCGGACTTCTTCCACAATGCGGTAATAAAACAGCAGGGTCTGGCGCTAATGTCGCAAATTTCCGGGACGCAGCATGAAAAAGCAGAATATGCGCAAGCTGAGGGCTTTAAAACCTGGGAAAATGTCTCCAGTTTGCAGCAATCTTTACCGGTAAAGAGTGAGAAAAAATGACTAATCCGATTCCGCAACGGCTCGATCCGTTAACTCTGCCACTGGCTGGCGAACGGTTGATTGAAGCCTCTGCGGGAACCGGTAAAACCTTTACCATCGGTGTGCTCTATCTGCGTCTGTTGCTGGGTCTGGGGCAGCAGGCTGCTTTTCCGCGCCCGCTGTCGGTAGAAGAGATCCTGGTGGTGACCTTTACCGAAGCCGCCACCGCCGAGCTGCGCGGACGTATTCGTAGCAATATCCATCAGCTGCGCATCGCCTGCGTGCGCCGCGTGACTGACAATCCGGTGCTGAAACAGCTGCTGCTGCAGATCGACGATCTGCCACAGGCGGCGTCAATGCTGCTGGCGGCGGAACGGCAAATGGATGAAGCCGCTATCTTCACCATTCATGGTTTTTGCCAGCGTATGCTGAATCTCAATGCATTTGAATCCGGCATGCTATTCGAACAGCAACTTATCGAGGATGAACATACGCTGCGGCGGCAGGCGACCGCCGATTTCTGGCGCCGCCACTGCTATCCGCTGCCGCTGGCGATTGCCCGGGTGATTGCCGCGGAATGGAGCGGACCGGACGCTTTGCTGTCGACGCTGTCGCCCTGGTTGCAGGGTGAGTCGCCAACGCTGAAATATCCCCCGGCGCTGGATGAAACCCTGAGTGAACGTCATGCCAGACTGATTGCGCGTATCGATCGGCTGAAAGCGCAATGGCGTCAGGCGGCGCCGGAGCTGCTGGCGCTGATCGCCGACTCCGGCGTTGATAAGCGCAGCTACAGCAGCAAACATCTGCCGAACTGGCTGGAAAAAATCGGCCAGTGGGCGCAGGAACAGACGGAGAGCTACAGCCTGCCAAAGGATCTGGAGCGTTTTACGCAGAGTACGCTGACGGATAAGACCAAAAAAGGTGAGGCGCCGCAGCACGCACTGTTTGCGGCGATTGAACAGTTTCTTGCGCAACCGCTGTCGCTGCGCGACCTGGTGATTGCCCGCGCCCTGCAAGAGATCCGCTTTGCCACGCGTCAGGAAAAACGACTGCGCGCGCAGCTGGGCTTTGACGATCTGCTCAGCCGTTTTGACGAGGCGCTGCAGCAGCCCGCGGGTCCGCTGCTGGCCAGTACCATTCGTAACCGTTATCCGGTGGCGTTAATCGATGAGTTTCAGGATACCGATCCACAGCAATACCGTATTTTCCGCACGCTGTATGTCGGCCAGCCGGAAAGCGCGCTATTACTGATTGGCGACCCGAAACAGGCCATCTATGCCTTTCGCGGCGCCGATATTTTTACCTATATGAAGGCGCGTTCCGAAGTGAGCGCGCACTATACGCTGGACACCAACTGGCGCTCATCTCCGCCGATGATTGCAAGCGTTAATCAGCTATTCACCCGGCTGGATAACCCTTTTCTGTTTCAGCAGATCCCGTTTCTGCCGGTGCAGGCTGCGCCTGCTAATGCGGCGCTGCGCTTTACTATCGATGGGCAGCAACAACCGGCGCTGCGTTTCTGGTTACAGCCGGGTAGCGGGGTGGGCGTCAGTGAGTATCAGCAGTTTATGGCGCGTCAGTGCGCGGCGGAGATCTGTCACTGGCTGACCGCCGGCCAGCAGGGAACGGCGTTGATCGGCAAAGGCGAGGAGATGCGCCCGGTGCAGGCTTCGGATATCACCATCCTGGTGCGCAGCTATGGCGAAGCGGCGGTGATGCGTGAGGCGCTCAATGGCCTCAATATCCCTTCAGTCTACCTTTCCAATCGTGAGAGCGTGTTTACCACCCCGGAAGCGCGTGAACTCTTATGGCTGCTCCAGGCGGTACTGGCGCCAGAACAGGAACGTACCTTACGCAGCGCGCTGGCGACCAGCATTCTTGGCCTTGATGCGCCTACCCTTGATGCGCTGAGCCAGGATGAGCGCGCCTGGAACCAGCTGGTGGATGAGTTTGCTGACTATCGCCAGCTGTGGCTGAAACGCGGCGTCTTGCCGATGCTGCGCGAACTGATGGTGAAACGTCATATCGGTGAAAATCTGCTGCTCTCTTCCAGCGGCGAGCGTCGTCTGACCGACTTACTGCACCTGGGGGAACTGTTGCAGGAGGCCGCTTCCCAGCTCGACAGTGAACCTGCGCTGGTGCGCTGGCTGGCGCAACAGATAGCGCAACCCAACAGTCAGGCGGCCAGCCAGCAGCTGCGGCTCGAAAGCGATCGTCATCTGGTACAGATTGTCACCATTCACAAATCGAAAGGGCTGGAGTATGCACTGGTATGGCTGCCGTTTGTGGCTAATTTCCGCGAGGCCGCACAGGGCATTTACCACGATCGTCACACCTTTCAGGCATTGCTCGATCTGCAGGGGGATGACGAGAGCCAGCAGTTAGCTGAGCAGGAGCGGCTGGCGGAAGATTTACGCCTGCTGTATGTGGCGCTGACCCGCTCAGTCTGGCACTGCAGTATCGGTATTGCGCCGCTGGTAAAAGGTAATCGCAAGAAAGAGGGCGGCAGCGATCTGCATAAAAGCGCCGTTGGTTTTTTACTACAGCGCGGCGAGGAGGCTGATAGTGAGCAGTTGCTTACTTTTCTGCAGCAGCTGAGCAGTGAAGCAATTGCGCTGACCTGCGCCGGGACCAGCGATCACCGCGCATGGCAACCAGAAGAGCCGCAACCGCAGCAGCTTAGTAGCCGGCAGATTACCCGTACGCTGCGGGATGAGTGGCGCGTAACCAGCTATTCCGGCTTACAGCAGCATGGTCCGGCGATGGCGCTGGATCTGGTGCCGCGTTTTGATGTGGATGCCGCCGGGGAAGCAGGTCAGGTAAGTGAGCAAGCACTTACCCCACACAGCTTTCCGCGTGGGGCATCGCCGGGAACCTTTTTGCACAGCCTGTTTGAAAATATTGATTTTACCCAGCCGTTGCCAGCAGAGTGGTTACAGCAGCAATTGCAGCAGCAGGGTTACGACCAGATGTGGTTGCCGGTGTTGGAACAGTGGGTTAACCGCATCCTTAATACGCCGCTGGATGAAAGCGGCGTCAGCCTCAGTCAGTTGCAACCGCAACACAAGCAGGTGGAGTTACAGTTTTATCTGCCTATCGGTGCTCTGCTTACGGCGTCCGGGCTGGATAAACTGCTGCGAAAGTACGATCGGTTATCGGCACGCGCGCCGGCGTTAAGTTTTCATCAGGTGCGCGGCATGCTGAAAGGGTTTATCGACCTGGTATTCTGCTGGCAGGGTAAATACTATCTGCTGGACTACAAATCAAACTGGCTGGGCGAAGAGAGTGCGGCCTATACGCCGGAAGCCATGGAGCAGGCGATGATCGCTCATCGCTACGATTTGCAGTATCAGCTGTATACGCTGGCGCTGCACCGCTATCTGCGTCACCGGCTGGCGGATTATGACTATCAGCGCCATTTTGGCGGCGTGCTGTATCTTTTTCTACGCGGCGTTGATGGCAGCGCCAGTGAGAATGGCGTGTTTCGCACCCGCCCATCGCTGGAGTTTGTTAGCGAGCTGGATCAGCTGTTTGCCGGCAGTACAGGGGAGGCGGCATGTTAATCGGGCTATTGCGCCAGGCGGTGGAAAAACGGCTGATGCGCACGCTGGATGTGCAATTCGCCCATATGCTGGCCGACGAGTCACAGCCTGCGCTGATGCTGGCGGCCGCCTGGATCAGCGCGGAAGCTGGCGAAGGCCATGTCTGTCTGCCGCTCGCCCAACTGACGGAATCTGCGTTGTTTGCCGGTCGTCACCCGGAACTGGCGGCGGCAATCTGGCAGGCCGCTGGCGCACCGGATGACTGGCAGACTCTGTTATTAAACAGTGCAGCGGTAAGCGATGGCTCACTTGCTACGCCGCTGGTATTGCATCAGCAGCGGTTATATCTCAACCGGATGTGGCAGGGGGAGGGTAAGGTGGCGGAATTTATCGCTACCGAGCCTGTGGCTGAGGTTGCTGATAGCAGCGTGCTGCGTGCGGTGCTGGATCAGCTCTTTGGTCAGCAGCCGGAAGACTGGCAGAAGGTGGCCGCTGCGGTGGCGATCACCCGCAAGATCTCGGTGATCTCCGGTGGTCCCGGCACCGGGAAAACCACCACGGTGGCAAAATTACTGGCGGCCCTGATCCGTCTGACCCCTGGCGCGCTGCGCATCCAGCTAGCCGCGCCGACGGGTAAAGCGGCGGCGCGTCTGACCGAATCGCTGGGCAAAGTGCTGCCAGACCTCGGGTTGAGCAGTGAAGAGCAGCAAAAATTTCCGGCTGAAGCCACCACTCTGCACCGTCTCTTGGGGGCGCAGCCTGACAGTCTGCGCATGCGCTATCACGCGGCCAATCCGCTGCATCTTGATGTGCTGGTGGTGGATGAGGCGTCGATGGTGGATTTACCGATGATGGCGAATCTGATTGCCGCACTGCCAAAGCAGGCACGGGTGATTTTCCTCGGCGACCGCGATCAGCTGGCGTCGGTGGAAGCCGGGGCGGTATTGGGGGATATCTGTCGCTGCGCCGAAGCCGGTTATAGCGTGGCGCGCGCGCAACAACTGACGCAGCTGACCGGCTGCCAGGTTGCGGGACGGCATGATGAACAGGCTTCCGCAGTGCGCGACAGTATTTGCCTGCTGCGCAAAAGTTACCGTTTTGACCAGAAGTCGGGGATCGGTCAGCTGGCGCTGGCGGTAAATGCCGGCGATCTGCGACGCGCCGATGCGGTATTTGCCGCCGGATTCACTGATATTGCACGCCACCCGCTTGCCAGCGCGGAACAGTATCAACAGCTGTTAAGCGACTGTGTGGCCGGTTATCGCCCCTGGCTGCAACTGGTGGCACAGCAGGCGCCGGCCCAGCAGGTGATGGCGGCGTTTGCGCGCTACCAGTTACTCTGTGCGCTGCGTGAAGGGCCGTTTGGCGTGGTGGGATTAAACGATCGCATCGAGCTGATGCTGCAACAGAAAGGACTGATCCAGCGGCCGCCAGCGGCCAGCGGTAAATGGTATGCCGGCCGCCCGGTGATGATTGCCCGCAATGACCGCACTCTGGGGCTGTTTAATGGTGATGTTGGCATTGCGCTGCGTGATGAAGAGAACAACTTAAAGGTGTTCTTTTCGCTGCCGGATGGCAGCATCAAAGCGGTGCAGCCCAGTCGTTTACCGCCGCACGATACGGCTTTCGCCATGACGGTGCATAAATCTCAGGGATCGGAGTTTGAACATACCGCCCTGGTGTTACCCAATCATTTTCTGCCGGTGCTGACCCGTGAACTGGTTTATACCGCCATCACACGTGCGCGCCGCCACCTGACGCTATACGCCGATAATAACGTGTGGAGTAAAGCGGTGAAAATGCGTACGCAGCGGCGTAGTGGCTTGCAGGAGCGGCTGATCGGGCAGTGACAGGGGATATGGCTGCGGGCGGCGAAAACGCCCGTCGGTTAAGCTGCGGCCAGCAGTTGCTCTTCCGGGTGCTCGGGGAGATACAGGCGCTGGCGACGCTGGCGACGCTGGCCTGCTCGCCGCCAGCGCGGATCCGGAGCGCCAGGTTCCGGCTGTTCAGTTCACTGGCATTCGCCACCAGCCCGGAATCTGCCGCGATTCTGCCGCAACCCTCCAGCCATTGAGCGACTTCGGCCCAATCCCATAGCGGCGACTGGCCGCTAATCCGCTGAACCGGATGAGGAAAATCGCCTTTGCCGCGCGCACCGTCTTTCAGCATGGTGATGGCCTGCCACGCCAGTTACGGCAGACAACCAGCGCACTGCTGCCGATGCGCTAAGATTACGGGATTAAATGATTTTATTTTTCGCGAAAGATCAGATAGCTATGTAAATATTTTCAGCGGCGGCGGGGAAGAAACGCGATAGCGGCTGGCATACAAGTTATCTCCGCGCTAATCATCGCGGAGATAACCGGGCGGTGACTGTCGTGACTAACGCAGGTCCGCCATCAGCACTTTCGATCGACGCTGATAGTTATACATCTGTTTTTTACTTTCCGGCAGCAGTTCAATATCCACCGGCGTAAAGCCTCGTTCCTGGAACCAGTGAATACTGCGGGTGGTCAGCACAAATAACTTTTTCAGCCCCATCTGGCGCGCCTGCAGCGCAACACGCTGTAATAAGGCCTCACCGCGCGAAGAGCTGCGATAATCAGGGTGCACCGCCACACAGGCCATTTCACCAATCTGTTCTTCCGGGAACGGATAGAGGGCGGCACAGGCGATAGTCAGATTATCGCGCTCGATAATGGTGAACTTGTCGATCTCCATTTCCAGCTGCTCGCGTGAGCGCCGCACCAGAATACCCTGTTGCTCCAGCGGACGGATCAGTTCCAGAATACCGCCGATATCGTTGATAGTGGCGCGACGGATCTGTTCAGCCGACTCCATCACAATTTGCGTACCGATGCCGTCGCGGGAGAAGAGCTCCTGCAGCAGCGTGCCATCTTCCTGATAACTGATCAGGTGGCAACGACGGACGCCGCTACGGCAGGCTTTTACCGCGCCACGCAGAAAGCGTACCGTGCCGGAGAGATAATCGCCTTCGGTTTCCTGGGCTTCAATCAGTGCCTGGGCATCGTTGGGGAACAGCTCAGAGATAATATTGCCATCCTGATTGGTGACCCCCTGCTCTGAGCAGAAACCAATCATCTTTTCCGCTTTTAATTTAATTGCCAGCTGGGTGGCCACCTCTTCCGATGTGAGGTTAAAGCTTTCACCCGTGACTGACACCGCCACCGGCCCCATCAGCACGATGGCGCCGCTGTCGAGTTGACGATGGATCGCCTCTTCATCAATCCGGCGGATGCGTCCGCTATGGCAATAGTCGATACCATCATCAATGCCCAGCGGCTGAGCAATAATAAAGTTGCCGCTCACCACATTGATATGCGCGCCCTGCAGTGGCGTATTATTCAGGCTCATCGACAGACGGGCGGTGATATCCAGCTGTAAACGGCCGGCAGCCTGTTTCACCAGCTCTAACGACTGCGCATCGGTAACGCGGGTATGCTTATGATAAATCGGCTCGAGTTGATGCTCAGCCAGGTTGGCGTCAATTTGTGGACGCGCGCCGTACACCACCACCAGGCGAATGCCCAGGCTATGTAACAGGCCGATATCATTGACGATGCTGGAGAAGTTTTCATGCTCGATCGCTTCGCCACCGAGCATGATGACAAACGTTTTACCTCGGTGCGCGTTGATATAGGGAACGGTATGGCGAAAACCCTGAACCAGTTCGGTACTACGTTCCTTCACGGCAAACCCTCTTTGCATGTTTATTCGAAATTTTTGTATTTTTATTCTTTTATCGCCTCTGATGCAAGAGGCAATTATCCTTACTTATCACCAGTTACGTCAGATTCTGCAGTCTAATTCTCTGCATTTATTCGCTTTTTCCGGGTGACAGCGACTAATCGATTCGATAAAGTTTTTGCCATATTTTTATTTTTGGCTGTTTTTTGCACCTGTCACAGTAATCCGGAGCGGCATGACCGAATCAAACTCTCTCCTCAGTCGACGCCGATTGTTACAAAGCGCTGGCGCGGTTTGGCTGCTTAGCGTCAGTCCGGCGGGTATCGCCGCCAGCAGCCATGTGGTTGCGGTGCGTATCTGGCCCTCATCGACCTACTCGCGCTTAACGCTCGAATCGAACGTTCCGCTTCAATATAAACAGTTTGCCTTAAGGGATCCTGAACGGGTGGTGATCGATATCGAAAATATCCATCTGAATCACGTGCTGAAAGGGGTGGGTTCGCTGGTAGCGGCCCATGATCCCTTTATTAAAAACGCCCGTGTCGGACAGTTTGATCAGCATACCGTGCGTCTGGTGCTGGAGCTGAAACAAAACGTCGCCGCGCGCATTTTTACCCTGCCGCCGATTGCCGGCATCAAAGATCGTCTGGTGCTGGATCTCTATCCGGCGCAAGCCCCGGTGGAGGATGATCCCTTGCTGGCATTGCTGGAAGATTACAATCAGAGCGATCTGGCGCTGGAACAATCGCAACCGCGCGAAGCGCCGCTGCCGGGTAAAGCCGGACGCGATCGGCCAATAGTGATTATGCTCGATCCGGGACACGGCGGCGAAGATTCCGGTGCGGTGGGGAAAAATAAGACGCGGGAGAAAGATATTGTGCTGAAGATCGCCCGGCGTCTGAAGGCGATGATCGATAAGCAGCCCAATATGCGCGCCTATATGACGCGTAATGAAGACGTGTTTATTCCGTTAAAAGTTCGGGTGGCAAAAGCGCGTAAGCAGCGTGCCGATCTGTTTGTATCGATTCATGCTGATGCTTTTACCAGCCGCGCTGCACGCGGCTCCTCGGTGTTTGCCCTTTCCACCAAAGGGGCGACGTCGACAGCGGCGCGTTTTCTGGCACAAACGCAGAATGAATCGGATTTGATTGGCGGTGTGAGTCGCAGTGGCGATCGCTATCTCGATCACACCATGTTCGATATGGTGCAGAGCCTGACGATTAATGACAGCTTGAAGTTTGGTAAGGAGGTATTGTCGCGGTTGGGGCGGATAAACCATTTGCACAAGCGCACGGTCGATCAGGCCGGATTCGCGGTGTTAAAAGCACCGGATATTCCGTCGATTCTGGTGGAAACCGCGTTTATCAGTAATCTTGAGGAGGAGCGCAAGTTACGTACCAGCGCTTTTCAGCACCAGGTCGCTGAATCCATTCTGGCCGGGATTAAGGCTTATTTCGCCACCGGGGCGGCGGTCGCCAGCAAATAGAGCGACAACAATAACGGCGGCACTAACGCCGTCGGTGTCGGGGATCAACGCAGAAAGGATCATCGCGGGAAATCTGGCGAACGCCAGAAACAAAAAAACACCCTTGCAGGTGCTTTAAAATTGGTTGCGGGGGCCGGATTTGAACCGACGACCTTCGGGTTATGAGCCCGACGAGCTACCAGGCTGCTCCACCCCGCGTCCGTGTTGCTGTCGCTTCCGTCACGACAGGTACTGCTACTATCACAATCGCTGTTGCGAATTGGTTGCGGGAGCCGGATTTGAACCGACGACCTTCGGGTTATGAGCCCGACGAGCTACCAGGCTGCTCCATCCCGCGTCCGTATTCTAACATTTACTTCTTGTTTCGCAATCAGTTATGCGAATTGGTTGCGGGAGCCGGATTTGAACCGACGACCTTCGGGTTATGAGCCCGACGAGCTACCAGGCTGCTCCATCCCGCGTCCGTGGAAGCGCACTATACTCTCCGCGCGTTTTGATGCAACCCATTTTTGCAGAAAAATGATTTAAATACCGTCTGTTGTCGAATTTGCCCGCCAACTGCTGATTTGTTGCACAATAGCTCCGACCCTTTTTTTAGTGATACATTTAAATCTGCCTGGGCCTTTGTTAGGCTTCGTGTTGGATTACTGGCGAGATAAGAGAAAGCGATGAAAGGATGTTGGTCAAAGTATGTAATGGCAGGCGCGTTACTGGCGCTGTTGGCGGGATGCTCATCTAAACCAACCGATCGGGGACAACAGTATATAGATGGTAAGCTGGATCAGCCGCTGGAGCTGGTGAATCAGCCAAATGCCAAAGGTCGTCCGGTCAATGGCAGGGATTTTGCCGATCAGGTCGGCGCCGTTAAAGTGGCTTCTCCCGGGTTGTTCACTCGCCAGAACGGAACCTACAGTGCCATTGAAGGCTGGCTGATCGCTGGCGGTGATACCCGTCAGTTGCGCCAGTTCGGACTTGATGCCTTCCAGATGGAGGGGGTTGATAACTACGGTAACGTCCAGTTTACCGGTTACTACACGCCGGTGATTCAGGCGCGCTATACCCGCCAGGGTGAATTCCAGTATCCGCTGTACCGTATGCCCGCGCGCAGTAAAGGACGCAAATTGCCAAGCCGTGCCGAGATCTACAGCGGTGCGCTTGATGAGCGTTATGCGGTGGCTTACAGCAATTCACTGATCGACAACTTTATAATGGATGTACAGGGCAGTGGCTACGTCGACTATGGCGATGGCCGGCCGCTGATGTTCTTTGGCTATGGCGGTAAGAACGGCCATGGCTATCACAGTATCGGTAAAACATTGATCGATCGCGGCGAAGTAAAACGTGAAGACATGTCGATGCAGGCGATCCGCAAATGGGCGGATGAACATAGTCCAGCTGAAGTGCGCGAACTGCTGGAAACTAATCCGTCGTTTGTCTTCTTTAAGCCAGAGAATTATGCGCCGGTGCGCGGCGCCAGCGCGGTACCGCTGGTAGCGAAAGCCTCGGTGGCCGCTGACCGTTCATTGATCCCGCCCGGCACCGTATTGCTGGCAGAAGTGCCGCTGCTCGATAATAACGGTAAATTTACCGGTAAGTATGAGATGCGGGTGATGGTGGCGCTGGATGTTGGCGGGGCGATTAAAGGCCAGCATTTTGATATCTATCAGGGTATCGGGCCGGATGCCGGGCATATGGCGGGCTTTTTTAACCACTATGGACGCGTCTGGGTATTGCGTAGCGCGCCGGGTGCCGCAGGCACGCTGTTTAGCGCCAACCAGAACAGTACTAATAATGGTTCAATGCTAAGCATGAGCCAGTAAGATAACGCGCAGACAAACCGCCGGGCGGCATTAAGGCCGGCGGTGTTGATAACCATGCCGATCCCGTTTTATCGATTTTAACCAGGGCAGATTCATGATTTCTCTTTCCGACGCCTGGCGCCAGCGCTTTGGCGGCACCGCACGTTTATATGGTCAGGATGCGCTGCAGCTGTTTGCCGGGGCGCATATCTGTGTCATTGGTATTGGTGGTGTCGGCTCCTGGGCGGCAGAGGCGCTGGCGCGCACCGGTATTGGTACCATTACCCTGATTGATATGGATGATGTCTGTGTCACCAATACCAACCGTCAGGTGCACGCCCTGCGCGACAATGTGGGCAAAGCGAAAACCGAGGTAATGGCGCAACGTATTTTGGCCATCAACCCGGAGTGCCGGGTGATTTGCGTCGATGATTTTATTACCGCCGGGAATACCGCTGAACTGATGAGCGGCGGTTTTAGCTATGTAATTGATGCTATTGATAGTGTGCGCCCGAAAGCCGCGCTGCTGGCATGGTGTCGTCGCAATAAAATTCCGCTGGTGACCACCGGCGGCGCGGGCGGGCAGATCGATCCGACGCAGATCCAGGTAGCCGATCTGGCGAAAACCATTCAGGATCCACTGGCAGCCAAACTGCGTGAACGGCTGAAGCAGGATTTTGGCATCGTCAAAAACAGTAAAGGTAAGCTGGGGATTGACTGCGTGTTCTCAACCGAAGCGCTGATGTACCCGCAGCCGGACGGCACGGTATGTGCCTCGCGCAGCACTGCTGAAGGCCCGAAAAAAATGGATTGTGCCGCCGGTTTTGGCGCGGCGACCATGGTGACGGCAACCTTTGGTTTTGTTGCCGTTTCCCATGTGCTGAAAAAGATGATGGCGAAGGCTGCGCGCCAGCAGGGTTAAGCTACCGCGCGGCTGACAGCCTCCGCCAGCGCCTGCAGCCCGCTGCTGCGTGAGCTGCTTAACTGTTGGCGCAGGCCAAGCTGATCGAATAGTGTCAGCGGATCCTGCGTCCGCAGCGCAGCGGCGGTTTGTCCTTCAATTGCGGTCAACAGTACCGCCAGTAATCCGCGCACAATCCGGCCTTCACTGTCGCCATAGAAGTGCAGGGTGCCATCTGCCAGCTGTTGATGGCCAAGCCAGACGCGATTTTCACAGCCACTTAACTCAATTTGTCGGTTTTTCAGTTCTTCCGGCAGCGGCGGCAGCTGTTTACCCAGCAAGATCAACTGACGATAGCGATCTTCCCATTGATGAAAGGCGGAAAATTTCTCCTGCAGGTTTGCCACGGTAATGACATTGCCAAACGGATGTGGCGCCAGCGCGACTGAAGTCATGATTAATCTGCCAGTAAGTTAATTGCGGTATGCACGGCGGCGATCAGCGCCGCGACATCCTGTAGGCTATTATAAGGGGCAAATGACGCACGCACGGTACCACTGACGCCGAGCGCTGCCATCAGCGGTTGAGCGCAGTGCTGTCCGGCGCGCAGCGCAATGCCGCTTTCGGCCAGTAACGTCACCAGATCGCTGTGATGAACCCCGACGATATCAAATGACAGCACGCTGGAGCGACTGCTGCGATAGCTGCGAAAACCAGCCAGTTCGGCCAGACGCTCTTCAGCCAGGCTGGCCAGGCCACAACTCCACTGTTCGGCGGCGCTAATATCGATCTCCGTCAGCCACTCCAGCGCGGCGCTCAGGCCGATCACGCCGGCAACATTTGGCGTGCCGGCTTCGAAACACCAGGGTGCCGGTTGCGGCGTAAAACCGGCAAATGACACGTCGGTCAGCATCTTGCCGCCACCCTGTAATGGCGCCATCTCCGCCAGTAACGCTGGCTTCGCGTACAGCGCGCCAATACCCATCGGGCCGTAGAGCTTATGTGCCGAAAAAGCGTAGAAATCGATATCCAGCGCCTGGACATCCGGCGGATGATGCACCACACCCTGTGCGCCATCGATCATCACCGCGGCGCCAGCGGCATGGGCCAGTTTAATTGCGCGCGCGATATCCGGGCAGCCGCCGGTGACATTCGACATCTGACCCAGCGCCAGCAGGCGGGTACGTGAATTCAGTAACTCAGGCAGGTATTCCACATCCGGCAGACGATTTTCATCCAGCGGCCACTCAATCACTCGCGCACCGGTTTGCTGCGCCAGCATCAGCCACGGAACCAGATTCGCATGATGCTCGGCGACACTGACAATGATCTCATCACCCGCCGCGAGTCGGGGGCGCAGATAGCTTTGCGCGACCAGATTGATGGCGTCGGTGGTGCCGCGCGTCCAGACAATGGCCTGTGGCGAAGCAGCATTCAGCAGTTCGGCAACCTGGTTGCGGGCATTTTCATAGCGCCCGGTAAGCTGGCGCGCCTCAGCAAACTGGCTGCGATGTACCGTGCCGGCGCTGAGACTGTAGAACTGGCGCGTGGCTTCGATCACCGTCTGTGGTTTAAGGGCGGTGGCAGCACTATCAAGATAGATACCCGCATCGCTAAGTGCAGGAAACTGCTGGCGAAACTGCGCCGGATTAAAAGACTTCATACTGTTCTCGTGGTGATCTCGCTAATTCACAGATTCGGATATAACTGAATTCAGGGCGTTAAACTGGCAAAGCCGGGAAAGTGCGTTATGCTAATTATTGCACGCTTTAGACTATTACCCGCATAAGATGCTGCGACTTTCCGAAGATACTGCTTAATCTTCTGGCTCAGGCGGGTGGTTTATCGCAACATATCTGCAAGGAGATACAAAATGAAAAAATTCACCGCAGTACTGGCCGCATGTGTCATGACCTTTACCCTGGCAGCCTGTTCCAGCAATTACGTGATGCACACCAATGACGGCCGCACCATTGTTGCCGAAGGCAAACCTGTGGTTGACACAGATACCGGTATGATCAGCTACAAAGATGCGAATGGCAACAAGCAGCAGATCAATCGTTCTGACGTGAAAGAGATGGTTGAGATGAACCAGTAGTAACATTCGGCTAAAAAAAAGCACCGCAATTGCGGTGCTATGTAATATCACTATGGACAGACAGGATAAATCTACAGGAATGAAAAGGGTAGCCAGGCTACCGGATCCGCAAAGTGTCAGATCAATTGCAAACACAACATCACGACCACAAGCCAAAAGCCCCGCAAAATTCCGCGATTTCTCGCACAAATTCTGAAAAACTTTTCGTTCCGGCTCTGGAAGTGCGGCAACTATAGGTATTTGCTGGAGCTTCCTCAACGGACAATTTATAATGTCTCGGATAAAAAAATCTAATACGTAACTCTCTGTGTCAATATGCATTGCCGAGTTACGCCCGGTTGTTACAGAAAACATTGCGGAAACCATGTCAAAACGTCTTCCTCCCCTTAATGCGCTGCGCGTTTTTGATGCAGCGGCGCGGCATCTCAGCTTTACTAAAGCGGCTGAAGAACTGTTTGTGACCCAGGCTGCGGTGAGTCACCAGATAAAATCATTAGAGGATTTTCTTGGGCTTAAGCTGTTCCGCCGCCGCAATCGTTCGCTGTTGCTGAGCGAAGAGGGGCAAAGTTACTACCTGGATATCAAAGAAATTTTCTCAGCGATCAATGACGCTACGCGTAAGCTGCAGGCGCGCAGCGCCAAGGGGGCGCTGACTGTCAGTTTGCTGCCCAGTTTTGCTATCCAGTGGCTGGTTCCACGTCTTTCCAGTTTTAATACCGCTTATCCGGGGATTGATGTGCGTATCCAGGCGGTGGATCGCGATGAGGAGAAGCTGGCCGATGATGTGGATGTGGCGATTTTCTATGGTCGCGGCAATTGGCCTGGTCTGCGGGTAGAGAAGCTATACGCCGAATATCTGCTGCCGGTTTGCTCACCGCTGCTGCTTACCGGCGATAACCCGCTAAAAGTCCCTGCCGATCTGGAAAAGGTCACGCTGCTGCATGACGCGTCGCGTCGTGACTGGCAGTCCTATACCCGTCAGTTGGGCCTGCAACATATTAATGTGCAACAGGGACCGATCTTTAGCCACAGTGCCATGGTGCTACAGGCGGCGATCCATGGCCAGGGGGTGGCGCTGGCTAATAATGTGATGGCGCAAACCGAGCTGGAGGCAGGGCGTCTGGTTTGTCCGTTCAATGATGTTTTAGTCAGTAAAAACGCTTTTTATCTGGTTTGTCATGACAGTCAGGCAGAACTGGGTAAAATAGCCGCCTTTCGCCAGTGGATCCTGGCAAAAGCCGCGAGCGAACAGGAGAAGTTTCGCTTTCGCTACGATCACTAATAATGACGATACCTGGTGTTTATCCGCCGGGGAATACCGGATGGCGGCAGCGATTAACGGCCCGCCTGCGCTGTTCCGGAGGCTCCTCTGCAGGGATATATCCGGCGCATCAATTGTTTCGAGGAATGCCTGATGTCCAGTCGTGCAATGTTGATTTTTTCTGCGATCAGTGGATTTGTCTTCGTGATGTTTGGGGCATTTGGTGCCCATGTATTAAGCCAGTCACTGGGCCCGCAAGAGATGGCGTGGATCCATACCGGTCTGGATTATCAGGCGTACCATACACTGGCAATCCTTGGTCTGGCGGCAGCGATGCTGCGCCGTGCCAATATCTGGTTTTACTGGAGCAGCGCGTTTCTGGCGCTTGGCACCGTATTGTTTAGTGGCAGCCTCTATTGTCTGGCGCTGTCGCATTTGAAAATGTGGGTCTGGGTTACACCGGTTGGCGGCTTCTGTTTCCTTATCGGCTGGGCATTGATGTTAACAGGCGCACTGCGTCTGAAGAAAAGGGCAGATCGCCATGAATAAAGTGTTGTTGTATTGTCGCCAGGGCTTTGAGAAAGAGTGTGCGGCTGAAATTACCGCTAAAGCGACCCAGCGCGAAGTATTTGGCTTTGCGCGCGTTAAGGAAGACTCCGGCTACGTGCTGTTTGAGTGCTATCAGCGTGAAGACGCCGACAAGCTGATTCGTGAACTGCCGTTCAGTGAGCTGATCTTTGCCCGTCAGATGATCGTGGTGGGAGAACTGCTGCGCGATCTGCCGCCGGAAGATCGTATTACGCCGGTGGTTGGAATGCTGACCGGGGCGATCGAGAAAGCCGGCGATCTGCGTGTCGAAGTACCGGATACCAACGAAAGCAAAGAACTGCTGAAGTTCTGTCGTAAGTTTACCGTGCCGTTGCGCGCCCGTTTGCGCAGTGAAAATATCCTGCTGAATTATGAGACGCCAAAGCGTCCGGTGGTGCATGTATTTTTTATTGCCCCGGGTTGCTGTTATGTTGGCTACTCCTATGCGGATAATAACTCGACATTCTTTATGGGTATTCCGCGCCTGAAGTTCCCGTCGGATGCACCAAGCCGCTCTACGCTGAAACTGGAAGAAGCGTTTCACGTCTTTATCCCTGCCGATGAGTGGGATGAGCGTCTGGCCAGCGGGATGTACGCGGTCGATCTTGGCGCCTGTCCCGGTGGCTGGACTTATCAGCTGGTACAACGCAGCATGATGGTAGAGGCGATTGATAACGGTCCGATGGCTCCGAGCCTGATGGACACCGGCCAGGTAACCCATCATCGTGAAGATGGCTTTAAATATCGTCCTGTGCGCACCAATATCTATTGGGTGGTGTGCGATATGGTGGAAAAGCCGGTGCGCGTTGCCAATTTGATGGCGGAATGGCTGATAAACGGCTGGTGCCGTGAAGCAATTTTCAACCTTAAGCTGCCGATGAAAAAGCGCTATGAAGAGGTTTCGCAGAATCTGGCGATGATCCAGCAGAAGCTGAAGGAAAATGGCATTAATGCGCAGATTAATGCGCGCCAGTTATATCACGATCGTGAAGAGGTGACGGTGCATATTCGTCGTATCTGGAGCGCCGTCCCGGGGCGACGCGACGAACGCTATTAACTACGATAACCAGGGTAGCAGATGCTATCCTGGTTTATTTCCGGCCGATTTAATACACCTGATAAAGCTCATTACTGCCGGCGGGCTGGCGATACTCTCTGGAGTCGATGCGGTTATAATCCATGGTGAATACCACACAACCGCTATTAGCACTCCTGACCCGCAGCACCGGATGGTCTTTGCGAATGCAATTGCTCTGGTTTTTCATATCTGAAAAGCAGAGTAATTCATTGTGGTTGTCAGCGGTGAAATCTGACGTATAGTCCGACTCGTAAATAAACCATGTGTAGTCCCCCGTCGTCGCCGGTATGCCACTTTTTTGCTGCAGCATTAACTGATGCTTACGCCACCATTGTATGCGTTCAGCGTCGCTGGCAGGAAAGTTGTTGACCACAACCACGGCGGAGTCTGCAGTGATACGGTGTATTCCGTGTATTTTAGTCGGTAGAATTAACAGCCAGATCAGCGCAGGCGCCAGCAGGATGGCGGAAATAAAGTAATTTTTGTATGCATTCAAATTATTATCCTTTTACCTGACCTTGTACTGCTGGTCAGTTGTGTCATCCTTGATATGCTTTGTCTGTATTTTATGAGCAGGGTCTGAGTTTTTTATTATTGGAAAAGTGTGATGTTAATCAGATAATATACAAAAAATGCCGCCAATGAAATAACTGTAGCAAAATTAAATATAGGGGGTAATTAATTATTACCCTGTAATTTAAATTAAATGAATTAATATTTTAAGATATTAAATGAATATTATTGTCTGCCCGGTTTACTTTCGCTTACCGGGCAGTCACTGTCGAGGTTATGCCTGATAGCGGAGTTCTTTCAGATTGCCATCCAGCGTTAAATCCGTTTTCAACGTGGCCACCTGCTGGCAGATAAAGGCCATTTCACGCTGCTGTTCCAGCTTTTTGCGCCACTTTTCTGGCACTGCCGCCAGTTGCTGATAAATTGCCGCCAGTGAACCGAACTCCAGCAGTAGCTGGCTGGCGCTCTTGGGGCCAATACCGGTAACGCCGGGGATTTTACTGCTGCTGATACCTGCCAGTCCCCAGTAATCGGTAAGTTGCTGTGGCGTCACACCAAACTCTTTGGCGATAAATGGCATATCCAGCCAGCGCTTTTGAAAGTAGTCACGAATAAAAATCGACGGCGCTAAGAGCTGACAGTAGCCTTTATCGGTCGAGACAATGGTTGCCTGATGACCGCCGGAAGCCACTTTAACCGCCAGCGTCGCCGCGAGGTCATCCGCCTCGTCACCGGGCGAGGTCCAGCAGCTGACGCCTGCGGCGGCAAAGGCCGCGCGCAACAGCGGCATTTCCGCCTGCAGATTGTCCGGCATCGGTGGACGCCCGGCTTTGTAATCGGGCAGCAACTGATGCCGCCAGCCGTCACGGCGTTCGTCGTCGTCGAATACCGCCACCACATGTGTCGGACGCGTATGCAGCAACAGCTGCTGCAGCGCCTGAATACAGGTCTGCTGGCAGGGTGAACCCTGCACGGCATGAATGCGACGGATCAGGTTCAGTGCATCAACAATTAACAGATGATTAGTCATAAGCTCAAAGGCAGAGCGGCACTGATGCCGCTCTGTAGCAGGTTACTTAATGATTTCATAACAGGGGATATAAGCGGTACCCGGCAGCTTCATACGATGCTGAGCGACAAATCCCTGTAGTAAATCGTCCATGCGGTGCATCATTTGCGGATCACCATGCAGTTTGTAGCGGCCCTTCTCCTGGATCTCGCGAATGCCCATCTCTTTCACATTGCCGGCAACGATACCGGAAAACGCCCGACGCAGTGCCGCAGCCAGTTGCTCCGGCGGCTGATTAGGGTAGAGATTAAGGTTAGCCATATTTTCATGGGTCGGGATAAAAGGAACCTGCAGCTCCGGCGCGATACGAATCGACCAGTTAAAACTGTAGGCATCGCCCGTTTCCCGGCGGTACTCTTTTACCCGTGGCATGGCTTTTTTCATCTGACGCGCCACTTCAGCGGCATCATCAATAATGATGGTGTAGTAACGCCGCGCCTCTTCCCCGACGGTATTAACGATAAACTCGTCCAGCACGCGGAAGTAGTCGGCGCTCTCTTTCGGCCCGGTAAGAATCAGCGGCAGCACCTGGTCATGGTTTTGCGGATTCATCAGAATACCCAGCAGATAAAGGAACTCTTCAGCCGTACCGACGCCACCCGGGAAAATAACGATGCCATGGGCCACACGCACAAAGGCTTCGAGACGTTTCTCAATATCCGGCATGATAATCAGTTCATTGACCAGCGGGTTAGGCGGTTCAGCGGCGATGATGGATGGCTCGGTCAGACCGATAAAGCGACCCTCTTTGTAGCGCTGCTGCGCATGGCCAACCGCTGCGCCTTTCATCGGCGCTTCCATTACCCCCGGACCACAGCCGGTACAGATATTCAGTTCGCGCAGGCCAAGTTGGGCGCCGACGCTGCGGCAATACTGATATTCCGTGGCGTTAATCGAGTGACCGCCCCAGCAGACTACCGTATTCGGCTCTTCACCGATATGCAGGGCGCGCGCGTTGCGCAGGATCGAGAACACCAGGTTAGTGATATGGATGGAGTCTTCCTGGTTCAGATGCTGGAAGCGTTCAGCATGGGTTATCTGTCCGCTGACAAATAAAATATCGCGCAGTACCGCAAACAGGTTGGCCTGAAGCGAGCGGATAATGCGGCCATCGACAAACGCCTCTTCCGGCGGGTTGATCAACTCCAGTTTTACCCCGCGTTCGCGGCGCAGTACGTTGATATCAAAGCTTTCAAAACGGGAGAGCAGCTCATGGCTACTATCGGTTTGACTTCCGGAGTTAAGCACGGCGAGTGAGCAATTGCGGAACAACTGATAGAGGTCACTACTGGCTGTGCGCTTCAGCATGTCGACTTCCAGTTGCGAGAGCAAATCCATCGAGCCAAGAGGGCTAATATGTGTAATCAAGTGAACTCCTTTACATCAGACGGGCGGCATAAAGGCTGCCCCTACGTGAAACGGGCGGGATAAATACCCTCCCTACGTCGGCGTATCTGAAACATTGTAGGGGAGCCATTAATGGCTCCCGAGGTTCCTGTGGTTGCTGCTTTTCTGCCATTAGCACCGATGCCCAGATTAGCGTTGTCTGCCACGCTTTCACAACTGATTCCTTAACCGGCTGCGCAGCCTGCGAGATATCTCGCAATTACTGACGAACCAGCCGCGAATGTGACGGTGAAAAGTCAGTGTTGGTGCGCCATGGGTTGATATCCAGCCCGCCACGGCGGGTATAGCGCGCATATACCGATAGCGTCTGTGGCTGGCAGAAGCGCTGGATATCATTGAAAATACGCTCCACGCACTGCTCATGAAATTCGTTATGATGGCGGAAGGAGACCAGATAGCGCAGTAGCGCCTCACGATCGATACGCGGCCCACGATAGCGGATCTGCACGGAACCCCAGTCAGGCTGATTGGTGATCAGACAGTTTGATTTCAGCAGATGACTGACCAGCGTCTCTTCCACCACTTCCGGCGTGGTGGCGTTGGCCAGATAACCGGCATTGAACTGGTAGTTATCAATAGTAATGTCCTGCTCATCAATGCAGGTACCGCTAAAATGACCCATCGGCTGGCCTTCGATTTCCTGCAGACGGAACAGCGCCACGCTGACATCGCCCTGCGCGCAGACTTGCAGATCGCGCTCAAGGGTCTGACGCACTTCTCCCCAGTCGGCGAACGGCGTCTGGTTAAAACTGTTCAGGTAGAGTTTAAAGCTCTTCGATTCTATCAGATTCAGGCTGTTGGCATTCAGTACCACTTCGCCGACGGCTACCTGCGGTACGCCTTTGCTGTTGAGCCACGACAGTTCATACAGGGTCCAGATATCGGCACCGTTGAAAGGCAGGCTGTGCGGATAGAGTCCCAGCGGTTCGCGGTTCATACTACGCGGAACGGCCTGCAATAAACTGGCATCGTAGTTATCATGATATTCTGTCGGTTTACCTAAGGTCAGGCCATGTAAAGCCTGATGCTGATCGTTTATAGACATACTGTTACCTTAATTGCCCGCTCCGCAGGCTTAACTGTCGAATCCGCTGAAACGGTATCATTTTCGCCGCTGCAATGGAGTGTAAGTGTAACTTAGCCAGCCAACAGTGAGAAAATTAAAGATGGAACAGACCACGCAAGCGTTGCAAGACTTCACCGCCCGGTATTGTGCGCTCTGGCAGCAACAGTGCGGTCATCTGCCCGCCAGCGAAGCGCTGTATGGCGTAGCCTCTCCCTGCGTGGCGGAAACGGTCGCCGGGGTGATTTACTGGCAGCCGCAACCCTTTAGCCTCGCCAGAAACCTCGATGCGGTGGAACGCGCGCTCGATTTGCGTATTCAGCCCGCCGCGGTCGATTTTTACACCACGCAATTTGCCGGTGATATGACCGCGCAATTCGCCGGGCGTGAATTAAGCCTGGTGCAGGTATGGAGCGAAGCGGATTTTGTCCGGGTACAGGAGAATCTTATTGGTCATCTGGTGATGAAGCGACGCCTGAAGCACTCCCCGACGCTATTTATTGCGACCACTGCCTCAGAATTAGAGGTAATTTCACTGTGTAATTTAACTGGCGAAGTGATTCTCGAACAACTGGGTACCAAAAAACGTGAAATGCTGGCGCCATCGCTGGCTGAGTTTCTTACGGTAATACAAGCTGTTAGATAAAGCCTTTGCGATATCACCCTATTTTTATGTGAGATATCTCTTACAAGGGATGTAAGAGATCACCAGAAAATCCATCTCATTATTTCCCGTCTCAAATGTGAAAATATTGTAAATCATGAGGTTAGGGGGAAAAGGCTATTTTATGCTGTGTAAGACGTATCCATAAATACTATTACTACCTTGTTTGCTTATCAGCATCTGGCAGAATGCACCACATCAGAACGGAAGCTGTGGATTGGATGGCGTCAGGATGATGTCACTTCAGGATGAAGCGGAATACACATCAGGACGATGTACGGAAGGCTTCAGGATGAAGCAAGGATATCTCCGGATTGAGATATGGACACCTCCAGGAAGGAGAATGAGAGCCACGACAGGATGATGTGGTGGGCCAGGATGCCAGAGGAGACAGAAGCCGGGATGGCTTAGGGCGTCAGGATGATGCACAGGACAAGTTTTCAGGGATGAGCAGGGAGCACTAAAGTAGCTGGAGCGCTGCAAACGAACCGGGAGCACTGTTTTAACAGTGCTCCCTTTTTTTTTGCCGGCGGCAAAAATGCCGCTGCTACGCACAGAACGCTTGCTGCCGATGATTTACAACAGCCAGAATGGTATTCTTGCCGCCCATTTTGATAAGAGGTCGCCGATGAGCCGTGAACAACAGCTGCGCCAGCGTTTGCTGGCCGTGGCACAGGTGATGCAGGACAACGGACTATGGCAGGGCAGTGCGCCAGACACTGCGGCGTTTAACAGTACCGAGCCTTTCTGCGTTGATACCATGCTGCCGCTGGAGTGGTTGCAGTGGGTACTGCTGCCGCGGATGCTGGCGCTACTCGACAGTAATGCCCCGTTACCGAAAAATTTTGCCGTCGCGCCTTATTATGAAGTAGCGCTGGAAGCGAATGTCTGCGGACGGGTACTGCTGCTTAGCCAGCTGCAATCGTTAGATGATCTTTTTGCGGATAGCGCCAACTGATGCTGGAGATTATTTATCAGGATCAGTACCTGGTGGCGGTAAATAAACCCGCAGGCTGGTTGGTGCATCGTAGCTGGCTCGATCGCAAAGAGAAAGTCGTGGTAATGCAGACGGTGCGTGATCAGATTGGTCAGCATGTGTTTACTGCGCATCGTCTCGATCGCCCGACCTCTGGCGTGCTGCTGATGGGGCTGTCGAGTGAGGTGGGGCGGCTGTTGTCGCAACAGTTCGAACAGCATCAGCTGCAGAAAACCTACCATGCCGTGCTGCGCGGCTGGCTTGACGGTGAGGCGCGGCTTGATTATCCGCTAACCGAAGAGCTGGATAAAATTGCCGATAAATTTGCCAGCGGCGACAATGGCCCGAAGGCGGCGCTTACCGATTATCGTTCTGTCGCACAGGTAGAGATGCCGTTTGCCATTGGTCGCTATGACTGCGCGCGTTATACGCTGGTTGAACTGCAACCCCACACCGGGCGTAAACATCAACTGCGTCGTCATATGTCCCATTTGCGCCACCCGATTATCGGTGACAGCGCCCATGGCGATCTGAAACAGAACCGTGGCGCGGCGCAATATTTTGGCTGTCAGCGCCTGATGCTACATGCCAGCAGCCTCGCCCTGACCCATCCGGTCACCGGTGAAGCGCTGGTGATCCGTGCCGGTCTCGATGAGGTGTGGCAAAAAATGATGCTGCAGTTTGGCTGGCAGCATTGTCTCCCTGATGTTCCCAGGGTTGAGTTTGTCGCAGCGGCAGGTCAGGATAGTGCATCAATTTAAGGAGATAACTTATGGCGCAGGTGGGTATTTTTGTCGGCACCGTTTACGGTAATGCTCTGCTGGTGGCGGAAGAGGCCGAGCCGGTGCTGCAGCAGGCCGGGCATCAGGTGACAATTTTTGAAGAAGCCAGCCTGGATGACTGGCGGCAGTATAGTGATCAGGTGGCGCTG
The DNA here is from genome assembly GCF_047308185.1 of Pantoea sp. B65. NCBI lineage: Bacteria > Pseudomonadati > Pseudomonadota > Gammaproteobacteria > Enterobacterales > Erwiniaceae > Pantoea > Pantoea sp. B65. The sequence goes on along the minus strand of NZ_JAHXPU010000044.1, from coordinate 247,099 downwards.
ATTATCACCTCCACCACCGGCCAGGGCGATTTCCCGGATAGCATTGCCGCCCTGTTCCATGCGATTAAGGATCAACTCGGTCACCAGCCGCAACTGCAATACGGCGTGATTGCGCTGGGTGACAGCAGCTACGAAAATTTCTGTGGTGCGGGGAAACATTTTGACCAGCTGCTGCAGGAGCAGGGAGCGACACGCATTGGTGAATTGCTGACTGTCGATGCGACGGAAGATGCGGAACCGGAAACGGTGACGACCCCCTGGGTCGAAGCCTGGGCGAAACTGATTTAATGATTATGACGCCCCCGGGTCAGGCCCGGGGGCGTCATTGACGGCTGTCGTTGTTTCTCAGGTAATCGGCGCCGGGTTAAATACCGCCAGCGCATTGCGGATGCCCCAGCGATCGGACCAGGTCTGTTTTCTGCCGCTGGCAATATCCAGAATCAGCTCAAACAGTCGCCAGCCCACTTGTTCAATGGTCTCTTCGCCGGTGGCGATAGTCCCGGCGTTGATATCCATTAAATCGTGCCAGCGTTCTGCCAGCGCGTTACGCGTTGCCATTTTTATTACCGGAATTGCCGCCAGCCCGTAAGGGGTGCCGCGCCCGGTGGTAAATACCTGCAGCGTAATACCGGAAGCCAGCTGCTGCGTGCCGCAGACAAAATCACTGGCTGGCGTCGCGGCGTAGATCAGTCCGCGTCTGGTGGGGCGCTGACCGGGTGACAGTACTTCGACAATCGGGCTGCGTCCTGACTTGGCGATTGACCCCAGCGCTTTTTCCACCACATTCGCCAGTCCGCCTTTCTTATTGCCCGGTGACGGATTGGCGCTGCGGTCGGTTTTCCCCTGATTGAGATAGTCGTCATACCACGCCATCTCCTCCAGCAACCTTTTGCCTACCGCCTGATTAATCACGCGCGGAGTGAGCAGATGAATGGCGTCGCGCACTTCGGTCACTTCGGAAAACATCACTGTTGCGCCGCAGCGTACCAGCAGATCGGAAGCAAAGCCGACCGCCGGGTTGGCGGTCACGCCGGAAAAGGCGTCACTGCCGCCGCACTGCATGCCGACAATCAGCTCTGATGCCGGACACTCTTCGCGCTGACGCTGATTAAGCCGCTGCAAATGGCGTTCGGCAACCTGTAAAATTTCCTGCACCATCGCCTGAAAACCGACCAGCTTTTCATCCTGCAGACGAACGATATCGTGATCGTCGAGCGAGATGGTCTGCACATCATCGGTGCCGGTCAGCAGTTTTTCCGGCTGCAGTTTTTCACAGCCGAGACTCACCACCATCACTTCGCCGCCGAAATTAGCGTTCAGCGCCAGGTTATGGATAGTGCGGATCGGGACCACCGCCGCCGGCGCATTAATCGCCACGCCGCAGCCATACAGGTGATTAAGCGCCACCACGCCATCAACATTCGGATAACGTGGCAGCAGTTCGCGCTCGATAATATTGACCACATAGTCGACCACCCCCGCCACACAGTGCACGCTGGTGGTGATACCCAACAAATTACGCGTGCCGACGCTGCCATCGGCGTTGCGATAGCCAAGGAAGCTGTATCCTTCCAGCGGCGGCAGTGGTTCAGGGACGCGATTAGCCAGAGGCAGGCTGGCCAGCGGCGGAGCTTCGGGCAACGCCACCAGTGACTCATCAATCCAGCTGCCACGCGCAATATCGCGCAGCGCATAACCAATCACTTCACCGTAACGAATAATATTGCCACCGCTGGCGATATTATTTAACGCAACTTTATGTCCCTGGGGAACATGCTCAATTAATTGTAAACCGCAGCTAAATGTAGTGCCTGCAGGCAGGCCGTTATTATTGACTACAATTGCTACGTTATCCGTTTCGTGCACTTTAATATAAAGTGGGACTTCATCGGTTATATTATTCATTGCTCTAATGTCCTGATTATATCTGCCGGGACAGGATTCCAGTAAACGCTACATCACTACGACATCAAATCTATTTGCTGAGTAAAAGTATATGTTGCCGGGTTGCCGGCGACACTATGCAAATGTCGCTGTTTAAGCAGCGATTCCCCCTTTGTTTCGTGCAAAACGCCAAAGGCAAGAGAAGGTGCTCACAAACAAAAAGCCGTTAAACGGCAGTGTGCGCCATTTCGGCGTGAAAAAACCAATTCCGTGAGCCGCCACGCAGTGTTCTGTGCATACGCCATAAAAAACAGCTTAAAACACCCTGAATGTCATGCAATGTGCTGGTGTGCCGCCCGGGCCGGCTTCTTATACTGATGCCAGTGTTGAAAAGTTAGGTTATTCGCCACGCTACGTCATCAAAGTATTTGCTAATCATTCAGTCGCAGTGTTTAACCCAACGTCATTCTGATAGCCAACATCAGGTGTCTGCCGTTCAGAATGGAAGTAGCTAACCGCTCTATTTCAGGAGTGCATCATGAATTCTGTCAGCCAGGCCGCGAGCGCAGTACAGAAAAGAACTAACGCGCGCTATTGGATAGTGGTGATGTTATTTATCGTCACTTCATTTAACTATGGCGACCGTGCCACGATCTCTATTGCCGGTTCTGCAATGGCAAAAGATATCGGGCTGGATCCGGTCGGTATGGGCTATATCTTCTCTGCATTCTCCTGGGCGTATGTTATCGGCCAGATCCCCGGAGGCTGGTTGCTGGACCGGTTCGGTTCGAAACGCGTCTACTTCTGGAGCATCTTTATCTGGTCGCTGTTCACCCTGTTGCAGGGTTTTGTCGACCTGTTCAGCGGATTCGGCATCGTTGCCGCGCTGTTTGCACTGCGTTTTATGGTCGGTCTGGCCGAAGCGCCATCCTTCCCTGGCAACAGTCGCATTGTGGCGGCCTGGTTCCCGGCGCAGGAGCGTGGTACGGCGGTCGCGATCTTTAACTCGGCGCAATACTTCGCCACGGTGATTTTCGCGCCGATTATGGGCTGGCTAACCTCCGAAGTCGGCTGGGCGCATGTGTTCTGGTTTATGGGCGGTCTCGGTATCATCCTCAGCTTTGTCTGGCTGAAAGCGATCCACGATCCCAATGACCATCCTGGCGTTAATCAGGCCGAACTGGAATATATGGCGCAGGGTGGCGCGCTGATCAATATGGATCAGAAGAAACAGACGCACAAAGTCAGCTGGAATGAAAAGATGTCGCAGATCAAGCAGCTGGTCACTTCACGCATGATGCTCGGTATCTACCTCGGCCAGTACTGCATTAACGCTTTAACCTACTTCTTTATCACCTGGTTCCCGGTCTATCTGGTACAGGCTCGCGGCATGTCAATTCTGAAAGCCGGTTTTATCGCCTCGATCCCCGCGATCTGCGGCTTCCTTGGCGGCGTATTGGGCGGGGTGATCTCCGACTGGCTGATGCGTAAAACCGGTTCGCTGAATATTGCCCGTAAGACACCGATTGTACTCGGCATGTTGTTATCGATTTCGATGGTGGTATGTAACTACGTCGATACCGAATGGGTGATTGTGTTCTTTATGGCGCTGGCATTCTTCGGTAAGGGCATCGGTGCGCTGGGCTGGGCGGTGATGGCGGATACCGCGCCGAAAGAGATTAGTGGTCTCAGCGGCGGCCTGTTCAATATGTTTGGTAACGTCTCCGGTATTGTCACCCCGATTGCGATTGGCTACATCATCGCCACCTCCGGTTCCTATAACGGAGCGCTGATTTACGTCGGTATCCATGCTTTTGTCGCGGTACTGAGTTATCTGGTGCTGGTCGGTGATATCAAACGTATTGAACTGAAAGTGAAAGCCTAAGCTTAAGGATCAGGAGTAAGCATGAACACGCAAAGTACCCCGGTGATCACCGAGATGAAAGTTATTCCGGTGGCTGGTTATGACAGCATGCTACTGAATATCGGCGGCGCCCATGGCGCCCACTTTACCCGCAATATCGTGGTGCTGACCGACAGCGCCGGCCACACCGGCGTTGGTGAAGCGCCGGGGGGCGAAGTGATTTATCAGACGCTGGTGGAGGCCATTGATCAGGTAAAAGGGCATGAAGTCGCGCGGATGAACCGACTGGTGCAGCAGGTGCATCAGGGTAACCAGTCCGCGGACTTTGATACCTTTGGTAAGGGCGCCTGGACGTTTGAACTGCGGGTTAATGCGGTGGCGGCACTGGAAGCGGCGCTGCTGGATCTGCTCGGTCAGTGCCTGAATGTCCCGGTGGCGGAACTGCTGGGGCCGGGCAAACAGCGTGATGAAGTGACGGTGCTCGGCTATCTGTTCTATATCGGCGACCGTGAAAAAACCGACTTGCCGTATCTGCGTGGCGAAAACGCCAGCCACGACTGGTATCGGTTGCGCCATCAGGCGGCGATGGACAGCGCGGCGGTGGTGCGTCTGGCGGAAGCGGCGCAGGACAAATACGGGTTTAAAGATTTCAAATTAAAAGGCGGCGTGCTGCCGGGTGAACAGGAGATCGACGCGGTTAAAGCGCTGAAACAGCGTTTCCCCGCGGCGCGGATCACCGTTGACCCGAACGGCGCCTGGCTGCTGGATGAAGCTATCGGGCTGTGTAAAGGAATGCAGGGGATCCTGACCTACGCGGAAGATCCCTGCGGCGCTGAACAGGGCTACTCAGGGCGTGAAGTGATGGCGGAGTTCCGTCGCGCCACCGGTTTACCGGTAGCCACCAATATGATTGCCACTAACTGGCGTGAGATGAACCATGCGGTGATGCTAAATGCGGTGGATATTCCGCTGGCCGATCCGCACTTCTGGACCTTAAGTGGCGCAGTGCGCGTGGCGCAGCTGTGTGATGACTGGGGCCTCACCTGGGGCTGTCACTCCAATAACCATTTCGATATCTCGCTGGCGATGTTTACCCATGTCGGCGCGGCGGCCCCGGGTAAACCCACCGCCATTGATACCCACTGGATCTGGCAGGAGGGCGATCAGCGCCTGACCAAAGAACCCCTGCAGATCCGCAACGGCAAGATTGCCGTACCGGATAAACCAGGATTAGGCATTGAACTGGACTGGCAGCGGCTGGAGCAGGCGCATGCGCTCTATAAAACGCTACCTGCCGGCTCGCGCAACGATGCGGCCGCCATGCAGTATCTGATTCCAGGCTGGAAATTTGATCGTAAACGTCCGGTGTTTGGACGTTAAATCGGCTGATTTACAAGGATAATTATCATGAGTCAACAAAGTGCGACACCCATTATCAAATCACTGCAGGTGATCCCGGTCGCCGGGCACGACAGTATGCTGCTGAATCTCAGCGGCGCCCATGCGCCATTTTTTACCCGCAATATCGTCATTATTAAAGATAACTCCGGTAATACCGGGGTGGGTGAGATCCCTGGCGGCGAGAAAATCCGCAATACGCTGGAAGAAGCGGCGGCACTACTGACCGGCAAAAGCATTGGCGAATACAAGAACCTGTTGAGCCTGGTGCGGCAGACCTTTGCCGACCGTGACGCCAGTGGCCGCGGCAACCAGACCTTCGACCTGCGTACCACCATCCATGTGGTGACCGGCATTGAAGCGGCACTGCTCGACCTGCTGGGCAAGCATCTTGGCGTTAATGTCGCCAGCCTGCTGGGCGATGGTCAGCAACGCGATCGCGTAGAGATGCTTGGCTATCTGTTCTATATCGGCGATCGCCGCAAGACCTCGCTGGCGTATCAGAGCCAGAGCGATGAGCCGTGCGACTGGTATCGCCTGCGTCACGAGGAAGCACTCAGCCCGCAGGCGGTGGTGCGTCTGGCGGAAGCCGCGTATGAAAAATATGGCTTTAATGATTTCAAACTAAAGGGCGGCGTACTGGCGGGCAGCGAAGAAGCGGAAGCCGTCACCGCACTGGCAAAACGTTTCCCTCAGGCGCGTATCACCCTTGATCCTAATGGCGCCTGGTCGCTGAATGAAGCGATTGGCCTTGGCAGGCAGCTGAAAGGCGTACTGGCCTATGCTGAAGATCCGTGCGGCGCGGAACAGGGCTATTCCGGACGCGAAGTGATGGCGGAATTCCGCCGCGCCACCGGTTTGCCAACCGCGACCAATATGATTGCCACCGACTGGCGCCAGATGGGCCATACCCTGTCGCTGCAGTCGGTGGATATTCCGCTGGCGGATCCACACTTCTGGACCATGCAGGGCTCAGTGCGCGTCGCGCAGATGTGTAACGACTTTGGTCTTACCTGGGGCTCGCACTCTAATAACCACTTTGATATTTCGCTGGCGATGTTTACCCATGTGGCGGCTGCGGCGCCGGGCAAGATTACCGCCATTGATACCCACTGGATCTGGCAGGAGGGCAATCAGCGCCTCACCAGGGAACCATTACAAATTAAAGGCGGTATGGTGCAGGTGCCACAGCAGCCGGGTCTGGGCGTCGAACTGGATATGGATCAGGTGATGAATGCCCACGCTTTGTATCAGAAACATGGTCTTGGTGCCCGCGATGATGCGCAGGCGATGCAGTTCCTGGTGCCGGACTGGCGTTTCGATAATAAACGTCCTTGCCTGGTGCGCTAAACCATCTGGCTTTATGCACCGCGTGAAGCCACATTCACAGGAGTCACTATGAGCAATACAAATTATCCTAACCGTTTTCGTCAGCGTCTGCTGAGTGGTGAAACACTGATTGGCAGCTGGTGCGGGCTGGCCAACCCGGTGACCACCGAGGTGTTGGGACTGGCTGGTTTTGACTGGTTGTTGCTGGATGGCGAACACGCACCCAATGACATCACCACTTTTGTGCCGCAGCTGATGGCGCTAAAAGGCAGCGTCAGCGCGCCAGTAGTGCGGCCGCCGACCAATGAACCGGTGATTATCAAGCGTCTGCTGGATATCGGTTTTTATAATTTTCTCATCCCGTTCGTCGAAACCGCAGAAGAAGCGCTGCGCGCCGTGGCATCGACACGTTATCCACCGGCTGGTATTCGCGGCGTTTCGGTATCTCATCGCAGCAATATGTACGGCACCCTGCCGGACTATAACGCCACCATCAACGACAACATCAGTGTACTGGTACAAATCGAGACCCAGCTGAGCGTCGACAATATTGATGCCATTGCCGCAGTCGACGGCGTGGACGGTATTTTTGTCGGCCCGGGCGATCTCTCCGCGGCCCTGGGTTATCTCGGCCAGCCGTCGCATCCGGAAGTGCTGAAAGTGATCAAGTATGTTTTTGAGCGAGCTAAGGCGGCCGGCAAAGCCAGCGGCATTCTTGCCCCGGTAGAAGCGGATGCGCGGCGTTACCTGGAGTGGGGCGCGGGCTTTGTGGCGGTAGGTAGTGATTTAGGCGTATTTCGTGGCGCAACTCAGGCGCTGTGTGACCGTTTTAAAAAATAACTGACAAAGGTTAAGGGGAGAAGCGTGATGAAAATTGGATTTATTGGCCTTGGCATTATGGGCAAACCGATGAGTAAAAACCTGCTGAAAGCGGGTTATAGCCTGGTTGTACGCGATAATAACGTCGAAAGCCAGGCTGAGCTGGTGAATGCCGGGGCTATCGCCGCGCCAAGCGCCAAAGCGGTAGCGGAACAGTGCGACGTGATTATCACCATGCTGCCGAACTCGCCGCAGGTGAAGCAGGTAGTACTGGGCGAGGACGGTATTATTGACGGCGCGAAGCCAGGTACCGTGGTCATCGATATGAGCTCCATCGCGCCGCTGGCCAGCCGCGAGATCCATGCCGAGCTGGCGAAGAAAAATATCGGCCTGTTGGATGCGCCGGTGAGCGGCGGCGAGCCGAAAGCTATCGAAGGCACGCTATCGGTGATGGTCGGCGGCGATAAAGCGCTGTTCGATAAGCACTACGACATTATGAAAGCGATGGCCGGTTCCGTGGTCCATACTGGTGATATTGGCGCGGGTAACGTCACCAAGCTGGCGAATCAGGTGATTGTGGCGCTGAATATTGCCGCGATGTCTGAAGCGCTGACGCTGGCGACTAAAGCTGGCGTGAATCCGGATCTGGTGTTTCAGGCGATCCGTGGCGGGCTGGCCGGTAGTACGGTGCTGGAAGCCAAAGCGCCGATGGTGATGGATCGCAACTTTAAACCGGGTTTCCGCATCGATCTGCATATTAAAGATCTGGCTAACGCGCTGGATACCTCACATGGCGTTGGCGCGCAACTGCCGCTGACGGCGGCGGTGATGGAGATGATGCAGGCGCTGAAGGCTGATGGTATGGGCACCGCCGATCATAGTGCGCTGGCCTGCTATTATGAAAAATTGGCGAAGGTTGAGATTTCCAGATAACAGGACCCTTCGGCGTCTGAATGGCGCCGAAAAGTTTGCTTTCTTTCGGCCAGCTAAACAGCGTTCGGAATATCTATGAAAATAGTAATCGCACCGGATTCATACAAAGAGAGTTTATCCGCCTTACAGGTCGCGACGGAGATTGAAGCGGGGTTCCGTGACATCTTCCCCGATGCGCAGTACGTCAAACTGCCCGTTGCGGATGGCGGCGAAGGTACGGTTGAAGCGATGGTGGCGGCGACACAGGGAAAGATCGTCAGGCTAAACGTGACTGGCCCGCTGGGTAAGCAAGTTGAAGCATTCTACGGTCTTTCCGGTGATGAGAGCTGTGCGTTTATCGAAATGGCGGCAGCCAGCGGTTTAGAGCTGGTGCCGGCGGCGCAGCGCGATCCGCTTATCACTACCTCATGGGGCACCGGAGAACTGATCCGCAACGCACTGGATAACGGGGTAAAACATTTTATTATCGGCATCGGCGGCAGCGCCACCAATGATGGCGGTGCCGGCATGGTCCAGGCGCTTGGCGCGCGTTTGCTGGATAACCAGGGCCGGCAAATTGGTTATGGCGGCGGCAGTTTAAATGATCTTGCCAGCATTGATATCAGCCAACTGGATGGTCGTATCGGGCAGTGTCGTTTTGAAGTTGCCTGCGACGTCACCAATCCGTTGACCGGTGACGAAGGCGCATCGGCCATTTTCGGTCCGCAGAAAGGGGCGACGCCGGAGCTGGTGATCCAGCTGGATCAGGCGCTGGCGCACTATGCGCAGATCATTCAGCGCGATCTGGATATTGATGTGCTGCATGTGTCCGGCGGCGGAGCCGCGGGCGGGATGGGGGCGGCATTACATGCGTTTTGCCATGCCGAATTGCGTCGCGGTATTGAGATTGTCACCGAAGCGCTGGGGCTGGATGCGCTGGTGAAAGACGCCACGCTGGTGATTACCGGTGAAGGGCGCATCGACAGCCAGACCATTCACGGCAAAGTGCCGATTGGCGTGGCGCAGGTGGCGAAGCGCTACAACAAACCGGTGATCGGTATTGCCGGTAGTCTGACCGAAGATGTCGGTGTGGTTCATCAGCACGGCATCGATGCAGTATTTAGTGTGATCTACAGTATCTGTACGCTGGAAGAGGCGCTGGATAATGCCGCTGCCAATGTGCGGATGACGGCGCGGAATATCGCCGCCAGTATGGCGATTGGCCGTAGTTTTGTTGATTAAACACAGTTCAGGACCGCTTAAACGCACCGGCGGGATCATTCCCGCCACCTGCTGTTGCAGCTGACGGCCGGCTTTATTGATATCGAACAAATATTCGGCTGATTGTCGTATGCGCAAACATCAGGAAAGGTAATATAAAACCACAACTCTGGTGCGAGATAATATGATGATAACTTCCCTGCTTTCCGCTTTTAATCAGCGGGTTAACCATGCTGAACTGGCTAAACTCCTGCTGCGTTTATCCCTTGGCGGCTTACTGTTTTTCCATGGCTGGCATAAGCTTATGGTTGGCACCGCCGGTATTCAGGGCATGCTGACCGCCCATGGCCTGCCCGGTTTTATCGGTTATGGCGTGTTGATCGGCGAAGTTGTCGCGCCGGTGATGATTATCCTCGGCATTCTCTGCCGTCCTGCCGCGCTGGTGATTATTGGCACGATGGTGGTCGCCTGGTTACTGGCGGCGGTAGATAAAACCTTCCAGCTCGACGCCGTCGGCGCCTGGGCAATCGAGAGCATTGCCTTCTATGTGCTGATGTCGCTGGTACTGCTGTTCCTTGGCGGCGGCCGCTATTCGGTAATGAAAAATCCCGACTGGCGCTGAGCAGCGCGCCTGCTGCCGGCGTTACTGCTGACGTAATACCGCGGTCGCCATTCTGGCGACATTGTCCATTTCATCCAGCAGCTCCAGCAGTTCCGGCTCGATATCGGCGATCCCGCTATCGAGCCGCAGATGATGTTCCAGCTGCTGACACAACTGCTTCAGGCGCGGCACGCCGCTGTAGCTGGCGCTACCGTGCAGCTTATGAATCATATCGCGCAGGCCGAGGTTCTGATTATTGCTCAGGCTGTGCTCCACCTTTTCCCGCACTTCCGGCAGAAAATCGATCAGCATCTGCAGCAAATCGCGCGCCAGATCGGTTTTATTCGCCGCCTGGCGTAGTGCCAGCGGCCAGTCGAGGGATGGCGACACCGGTTGCAATACCTCGGTCACTTCCGGCTGAATGCCTGGAGAATAGCGCGCCAGCAGATGGCTGAGCTTCACCTCATCAATCGGTTTGGCCAGATAATCATTCATCCCGGCCTTAATTAACCGTTCGCGTTCACCATCAATCGCATGGGCGGTGACCGCCACAATCGGGGTATTAATATGTTGCGGCAGTTCGCGAATCATTTCACTGGCGCGGATGCCGTCGATTTCCGGCATCTGAATGTCCATCAGGATAATATCCAGCTTTTGCGCGCGCGCCTGTTGAATCGACTTCTCGCCGCTGTCGCACAGTACGATATGGTCAACCTGCTCTTCCAGTAGCGCCCCGATCAGCTTCAGGTTGGCCGGGTTATCATCCACCGCCATCACGGTCAGCGGCAGACGGGTGCGCGCCGGCAGGTCATATAATTTACGCGCCAGCAGATCCTGCAGCACCGGCATCAGGCGGGTCATGGATACCGGTTTAATAATGCAGCCGTCTACGCCGCGCGCCTTCAGCTCTTCCGCGTAAACCTGCATCTGGCAGGGGAGCGCCATAATCAGACAGTCGGCACGCTCCAGTAACGGAGTGAGCAATTCATCGGAAATATCCTGATTCTGGCGCTGCATCACCGGGATCCCCATTACCAGCACATCATAGTGATCTTCGCTCAGTTCGCTGATGGCGGTGCTGTAACTGATATTCATCGGCGTGGCGCTCAGCATATCCAGCGTGGCCTGTGCCGCCGCCGGGTTAGCCTCAACATACGCCAGCCGTTTACCCTGCAGGCAATCAAGCGCGCGCGGGTCGCTGGCCGCATTCGGGTTCAGCTCAAGGTTAACGTGGAACCAGAAGGTGGAACCATGGTTAAGGCGGCTGTGGAAAGAGATATCGCCGCCCATCTCTTTTACCAGTTTTTGCGTAATCACCAGCCCTAAGCCGGTGCCGCCATGGCGCCGCGAAATACTGGCGTCCGCCTGACGAAACGCCTGGAATAGCTGTGACTGCTGCTTCTCCGAAATGCCAATGCCGGTGTCATGCACCTGCACCTCCAGTTCAACTTTGTTGTTTCCCTGGGTGCGTTTTTCAATGCGGATATCGATATTGCCGCGCTCGGTAAACTTGATGGCATTACCCAGCAAATTGGTGACGATCTGCTGCAAACGCAGCGGATCGCCAATCACGTTATCGGCGACATCGCTCTGGATATTAATCGTCAGCTCCAGCCCTTTCTCATGGGCCGCCTGCGCCAGCAGTACCACGGTCTCATCCAGGGTGGCGCGCAGCGGGAACGGGATGGTTTCCAGCACCAGTTTGCCGGCTTCCAGTTTGGAAAAGTCGAGAACGTCGTTGATGATGCTGAGCAGGTTATTGGCCGAGCGCTCAATGGTGTGCATATAGTCGCGCTGCGTGGCGTTCAGCGGCGTTTTTAGCGTCTGGCGGGTAAAACCAATTACGCCATTTAACGGCGTACGCAGTTCGTGCGACATATTGGCGAGGAACTCTGATTTAATCCGCGCCGCTTCCTGAGCGCGTTTTTTGGCTAAATCCAGCTCGACGTTCTGTATTTCCATCTGTTCAAGGGTTTCGCGCAGATCGGAGGTGGCCTGATCGATATTCTGTTGCATCTCTTCGTGATAGGCGGTCAGCGACATCGCCATCGAGTTGATACCATTTTTCAGCACATCCAGCTCGCCGAGCATATAGCCTTCCACCCGGCTGTCGAGCTGGCCGCGGCGGATGCGGTCGACGGTGCTGACCATATTGCGAATCGGCCCGGTAACATCACGCATCAGACGGTAGGCAAACAGCATAGCGATACACAGGCAAAACAGCAGCAGCAGGGTGGAGATAAACACCTCTTTGTACTGCTGTAACCGCACCGATTGCAGATCCAGTTCGATCGCCACATAGCCCAGCGGATTGCCGGTGGGTTTGGCATTGCGCCCGGGCGACTCATCAGGATAGTAACTTTCGGAGACAATCGGCGTACGCAGGATCATACTATCGCCGCGGCGTTCAATGGCGATGGAGGTCGGCAGCTGTTCGCCGTTGGCGACGCGCAACATCTCCTGATTAAGCTGGTAATTTGAAGTCACAAACAGCTGGTTGTTATCATCAAATACGGTAATGGCGCGTACAATCTCCGAGTGACGCCGGTGCAGCAGACTAACCAGCTGACGTACCGATTCACGGCTATGGAATGTCATGCCGTATTCACTGGCAACCGCCAGCGGTTCGATAATATTGGCACCGGCGTCCACCAGCTGGCGCTGCAGTTCGTTATAGCGATGAACGACAAAAAAGGTACTGAGCAGCAGACCGATCAGCAGCGTCGGTGCCAGTATTAAAATCATCATTCGCGCCCGCAGGCTGTATTTGGTCATGGATTTCCAATATGCGACAATGGCCCCGGTCATTGAACTTGCAATTGCGTTAGCGGCGTCCACTCAGCCGATCGGGATGCGTTCCCTTGCTGCAAATCCAGTGACCCGGGCTATACATAATTCTACGCCGTAGCTGCGGGTACGCCGGTACTACCCGCACGCCGTATCTACGAATTCAGAGACTTAAATTTAATAATGGCGCAATTCTACTCTGCAAAACGGCGCGTGACGACCCGCCAGACGATTACTGTCACTGTTCATGACCTCGATCCCTTTGGCCAGGGGGTGGCACGCCACCATGGTAAGGCGCTATTTATCAGCGGTGCGCTGCCAGGTGAGCAGGTTGAGGTGGAGATCAGCGAAGACAAACGCCAGTTTGCCCGCGGCAAGGCGCTGCGCATCTTAACCCCGAGCGCCCAGCGCGTGCAGCCGGAGTGCGCGCATTTCAGTCAGTGCGGCGGTTGCCAGCAGCAGCATGCCGCGCTGGCGTTACAGCAGCAAAGTAAAGCCGCCGCGCTGGCGCGTATGTTAACGCGGGAAAGCGGGCGTGAAGTCGCGGTGGATGAAATTATCAGCGGCAGTGCTTATGGTTACCGCCGTCGCGCGCGGCTGGGGCTGAATTATCTGGCGAAGAGTCAGACGCTGCAGATGGGTTTTCGTCAGGCGGGAAGCAACGAACTGGTCAATATCAGGCAATGCCCCATTTTGAAGCCCGAACTTAATGCGCTGATCGCGCCGCTGCATGCCTGCCTGAGCAGTTTGCAGGCGGTGCGGCGTCTCGGTCATCTGGAGCTGGTGCTGGCGGATAACGGCCCACTACTGGTTTTACGCCACCTTGACCGCCTGGCTGCCGCCGATCGGCACAAACTGGAACAGTTTTCGCATAAGCATCAGGTAGCGCTGTTTCTTGTCGCGGAGAGTGACAGTCTGGAGCAGGTCAGTGGTGATATGCCTTTTTATCAGACGGATAGTTTAAAACTGACTTTCAGCCCGCGTGATTTTATTCAGGTTAATGACCAGGTAAATCAGCAAATGGTGGCGCAGGCGCTAAACTGGCTGGATCTGCAAGGTGATGATCGGGTGCTTGACCTGTTTTGTGGTATGGGCAACTTCACATTGCCGCTGGCAAAGTTGGTACAAAATGTCACAGGTGTGGAAGGTGTTGCAGCATTAGTTGCTAAGGGCGCGTATAATGCGCAACTGAATAACCTGAAAAATGTGACATTTTTTCAGCATAATCTGGAAGAAGATGTCACGCGCCAGCCATGGGCGGCGCAGGGATTTACTAAAGTGTTACTGGATCCCGCGCGCGCGGGGGCGGCGGGTGTGATGCAACATATTATCAAACTTGCGCCACAACGCGTTGTCTATGTTTCCTGTAATCCGACTACACTTGCCCGTGATAGTCAGGCGTTACTGACATCCGGCTACCAATTGGAAAGGGTCGCGATGCTCGATATGTTCCCACATACCGGTCATCTTGAGTCCATGGTGCTATTTAGCAAAACTTAACCCCGGGGGATTAGCTACCCGCGCGGGGGCTTTGCCAGGAGAGGATATGGTTGCGGTAAGAAGTGCACATTTGAATACGGCTGGCGAGTTTGCTCTCGACCAATGGATCACCAGTTTGGGGATCTCTAACCAGCAGTCATGTGAACGACTGGCCGACACCTGGCGCTATTGTGAAGCCGCCACCAAAAATCATCCCGATCAGGCGCTGCTGTTGTGGCGCGGTATCGAGATGGTGGAAATCCTGACCATGCTGAGCATGGACAATGACAGCCTGCGCAGCGCGCTGTTATTTCCGCTGGCGAACGCAGACGTGGTGTCGGAAGAGACGCTGGAAGAGACCTTTGGTAAAGGCATCGTTTCGCTGGTGCACGGAGTGCGCGATATGGATGCCATTCGCCAGCTGAAAGCGATTCATAACGACTCGATGGCGTCGGAGCAGGTGGATAACGTCCGCCGCATGTTGCTGGCGATGGTGGAAGATTTCCGCTGCGTGGTCATTAAGCTGGCGGAGCGGATTGCGCACCTGCGCGAAGTGAAAGATGCGCCGGAAGATGAACGCGTACTGGCGGCCAAAGAGTGTACCAATATCTATGCGCCGCTGGCGAACCGTCTCGGCATTGGTCAGCTGAAATGGGAGCTGGAGGATTTCTGCTTCCGTTATCTGCATCCGGATGAATACAAACGCATTGCCAAATTGCTGCACGAGCGGCGCATCGATCGTGAACAGTATATTGACAGCTTCGTCGATAACCTGCGCAAAGAGATGGCGAAAGAGGGCGTTAAAGCTGAGGTCTATGGCCGGCCGAAACATATCTACAGTATCTGGCGCAAGATGCAGAAAAAATCGCTGGCGTTCGATGAGCTGTTTGACGTGCGCGCGGTGCGGATTGTCGCCGAGCGTTTGCAGGATTGCTATGGCGCGCTGGGTACCGTGCATACCCTGTATCGCCATTTGCCAAGCGAATTCGATGACTATGTAGCCAATCCGAAGCCGAATGGCTATCAGTCGATTCACACCGTGGTGTTAGGGCCGCAGGGCAAAACCGTCGAAATTCAGATCCGTACCCGCCAGATGCATGAAGATGCCGAGCTGGGTGTGGCGGCGCACTGGAAGTACAAAGAGGGGCCGGGCGTCAGCCAGGCTCGCGGCGCTTCCGGGCATGAAGAACGTATCGCCTGGTTACGTAAACTGATTACCTGGCAGGAAGAGATGGCGGATTCCGGCGAGATGCTGGATGAAGTGCGCAGCCAGGTATTTGACGATCGCGTCTATGTGTTTACGCCGAAAGGGGATGTGGTCGATCTGCCTGCCGGATCGACGCCGCTCGACTTCGCCTACCATATTCACAGTGATATCGGTCATCGCTGCATCGGCGCCAAGATTGGCGGCCGCATTGTGCCCTTTACCTATCAGCTGCAGATGGGCGATCAGATCGATATTATCACCCAGAAACAGCCAAATCCGAGTCGCGACTGGCTGAATCCTAACCTCGGTTATGTGACGACCAGCCGTGGACGCTCGAAAATACACGCCTGGTTCCGTAAACAGGATCGTGACAAGAATATTATTGCCGGTCGCCAGATCCTCGATAGCGAGCTGGATCATCTGGATATTAGCCAGAAAGAGGCGGAGAAACTGCTGTTGCCGCGTTATAACGTCAACAGCATGGATGAACTGCTGGCGGCGATTGGCGGCGGTGATATTCGCCTTAACCAGATGAGCAACTTCCTGCAGTCGAAGCTGAATAAACCCAGCGCCGAAGAGGAAGATCGCAAGGCGCTGCGCCAGCTGACGCAAAAAACCCAAACCAGCAGCCCGCGCAGTAAAGAGAGCGGCCGGGTGGTGGTGGAAGGCGTCGGTAATCTGATGCATCACATTGCCCGCTGCTGTCAGCCGATCCCCGGCGACGAGATTATCGGTTTTATCACTCAGGGACGTGGTATTTCTATCCACCGCGCCGACTGCGATCAGCTGGCGGAGCTGACCTCCCATGCGCCGGAACGTATTGTCGAGGCGGTATGGGGCGAAAGCTATTCCAGCGGTTATTCGCTGGTGGTGCGGGTTACCGCCAACGATCGCAGCGGATTGCTGCGCGATATCACCACCATTCTGGCGAATGAGAAGGTCAATGTGCTGGGTGTCTCCAGCAGGAGCGACACCAAAAAGCAGCTGGCAACCATCGATATGGACATCGAAATCTATAATCAGCAGGTGCTGGGCCGGGTGCTGGCGCGACTGAATCAGGTGCCGGATATTATTGACGCCAGGCGATTGCACTGATGTTGCGGACGGTATAAATGCCGTCCCGGCACGCTATCTGGTGACATAACCCGCGGGGCCATTGCCGGCTCCGCTGCCAAACTCATTTATCCTCAAGGAATTGCATGAACGCTCTCGATCGCCTGCTGGGCATCATGAAAACCCTGCGCGATCCGCAGAACGGTTGCAGCTGGGATCGCCAGCAAAGCTACGCCACTATCGCCCCCTACACTCTTGAAGAGACCTATGAAGTGCTTGACGCTATTCAGCGTGAGGACTTCAGCGATCTGCGCGATGAACTTGGCGATCTGCTGTTTCAGATCGTGTTTTACGCCCAGATGGCCAGTGAAGAAGGGCGCTTCAACTTTGATGATATCTGTCATGCCATCAGCGACAAAATGGAGCGACGCCATCCCCATATCTTTGGCGATGCAACCGTGGCGAACAGCGAACAGCGGCGGGGGATCTGGGAGCGGACCAAATCGGCGGAGCGCGCCGGAAAACAGCAGCACTCGGCGCTGGATGATATCCCTGATGCGCTGCCAGCCTTAATGAAGGCAGATAAAATTCAGAAACGCTGTAGCGCCGTTGGTTTTGACTGGAACTCGCTCGGGCCCGTGCTGGCAAAAGTCTACGAAGAGATTGATGAAGTGATGGACGAAGCGCAGCAGGCGGTGGTGGACGAAGATAAGCTGGAAGAGGAGATCGGCGATCTGCTGTTTGCCACGGTGAACCTGTCGCGTCATCTGGGTAAAAAAGCCGAAACCGCATTGCAGAAAGCCAACCGCAAATTTGAACGTCGTTTCCGTCAGGTTGAACAGATTATCGCCGCACAGGGGCTGGCAATCGGGGAGGCTACTCTTGAACAGATGGAAGCCGCCTGGCAGCAGGTGAAAGGGCGCGAATAGCCGACCAAATTATCGCTTGATTCGATTCAGCAAAATAAAAATATCCTCTGTTCTTATGACCAAAATCAATCTGGCTCACGGGTTTGTCGGCTAATTTAGCCGATAAATACGTTGGCGCGCACACAACCGGAAAGGATCAATTGTCGGGTCAGGGGGTTTCGGGTATACTGTTTTCCCGTCCTGGTTATTCCATCGTCTTTAAACCTAAACTCTCAGGTTCAGCATGACAACGAATTATATTTTTGTGACCGGCGGGGTCGTATCCTCTCTGGGCAAAGGCATTGCCGCAGCCTCCCTGGCAGCTATCCTCGAAGCTCGTGGTCTTAACGTGACCATCATGAAGCTGGACCCGTATATCAACGTGGATCCAGGTACGATGAGCCCTACACAGCACGGTGAAGTCTTTGTTACCGATGACGGTGCTGAAACCGATCTGGATTTAGGTCACTACGAGCGTTTTATCCGTACCCGGATGACACGCCGCAATAACTTTACCACCGGTCGTATCTACTCCGAAGTGCTGCGCAAAGAGCGCCGCGGTGATTATCTCGGCGCCACCATTCAGGTGATCCCGCATATCACTAACGCCATCAAAGAGCGCATTATCGCGGGTGGTGAAGGCCACGACGTGGTGCTGGTGGAAATCGGCGGTACCGTGGGTGATATCGAATCACTGCCGTTCCTCGAAGCGATTCGCCAGATGGCGGTTGATGTTGGCCGTGAGCATACACTGTATATGCATCTGACGCTGGTGCCGTACATGGCGGCAGCGGGCGAAGTTAAAACCAAGCCGACCCAGCACTCCGTTAAAGAGTTGCTGTCGATTGGTATTCAGCCAGACGTACTGATTTGCCGTTCCGATCGTGCGGTTCCGGCCAACGAACGGGCGAAAATCGCTCTGTTCTGTAACGTACCGGAGAAAGCGGTAATTTCTCTGAAAGACGTTGATTCTATCTATAAAATTCCAGGCATGTTGAAATCACAGGGCCTTGACGATTATATTTGTAAACGATTCAGCTTGAGCGCGCCGGAAGCCAACCTCTCCGAATGGGAGCAGGTGATTTATGAAGAAGCTAATCCGGGCGGCGAAGTAACGATCGGTATGGTCGGCAAATATGTCGAACTGCCGGATGCCTACAAATCAGTGATTGAAGCACTGAAGCATGGTGGCCTGAAGAACCGCGTTACGGTGAACATTAAGCTAATCGACTCGCAGGATGTTGAAACCCGTGGTGTCGAATTACTGAAAGATTTGGACGCTATCCTGATCCCAGGCGGTTTTGGTTATCGCGGTGTGGAAGGTAAGTTGATGACCGCCAGGTATGCGCGCGAAAACAACGTACCTTACCTCGGTATCTGCTTAGGTATGCAGGTGGCACTGATGGAGTTCGCCCGCAACGTCGCAGGCATGGAAGGGGCTAACTCCACTGAATTTGTGCCAGACTGTAAATATCCGGTAGTTGCGTTAATCACCGAATGGCGTGATGAAGAAGGCAATGTTGAAGTACGCTCTGAACAGAGCGATCTGGGCGGCACCATGCGCCTTGGTAGTCAGCAGTGCCAGTTGATGGAAAACAGCCTGGTGCGTCAGATGTATGGTTCTGACACCATTGTTGAACGTCATCGTCATCGCTATGAAGTGAACAATATGTTGTTGAAGCAAATCGAAGCTGCTGGATTACGTGTGGCGGGTCGCTCCGGGGATGACCAGTTGGTCGAGATCATTGAGCTCCCGACCCATCCATGGTTTGTTGCGTGTCAGTTCCATCCGGAATTTACCTCAACACCTCGTGACGGGCACCCGTTGTTTGCCGGCTTTGTTAAAGCCGCAAGCGAGTACCAGAAGCGTTTGGCGAAATAATCGAACAGCGCGCTTTTGCATCGTAAAACATTTCGGGTTGCAGCCACTAGCGCCGCAGCCGGAAAGATGAAGGGAAGTGCGTTGTTTGTCTGAGTCTTAGCTTACTTAGCTTAACTTGTACTGAGGAAAATCTAATGTCCAAAATCGTTAAAGTCATCGGTCGCGAAATCATCGACTCTCGTGGAAACCCGACTGTTGAAGCTGAAGTTCACCTGGAAGGCGGCTTTGTTGGTATGGCTGCTGCGCCATCAGGGGCTTCTACCGGCTCTCGTGAAGCGCTGGAACTGCGTGACGGTGACAAATCTCGTTTCCTGGGCAAAGGCGTAACTAAAGCCGTTGCAGCAGTAAATGGCCCAATCGCTGATGCGGTTAAAGGCAAAGATGCGAAAGACCAGGCAAACATCGATAAGATCATGATCGAACTCGATGGCACTGAAAACAAATCTAAATTCGGTGCTAACGCCATTCTGGCCGTGTCTCTGGCTGCTGCTAAAGCTGCCGCTGCCGCTAAAGGTATGCCGCTGTATGAGCACATCGCTGAACTGAACGGTACTCCGGGTAAATACTCTATGCCACTGCCAATGATGAACATCATCAACGGTGGCGAGCATGCCGACAACAACGTCGACATCCAGGAATTCATGATTCAGCCAGTCGGCGCGAAAACGCTGAAAGAAGCCATTCGTATGGGTTCTGAAGTGTTCCATACCCTGGCAAAAGTACTGAAATCTAAAGGTATGGGTACTGCGGTTGGTGACGAAGGCGGCTATGCGCCTAACCTGGGTTCTAACGCCGAAGCACTGGCTGTTATCGCTGAAGCGGTAAAAGCAGCGGGCTACGAACTGGGTAAAGACATCACCCTGGCGATGGACTGTGCTGCGTCTGAATTCTACAAAGACGGTAAGTACGTTCTGGCTGGCGAAGGCAACAAAGCCTTCACTTCAGAAGAGTTCACCCACTTCCTGGAAGACCTGACCAAACAGTATCCAATCGTTTCTATCGAAGACGGTCTGGATGAATCTGACTGGGCGGGCTTTGCTTACCAGACTAAAGTTCTGGGCGACAAAATCCAGCTGGTTGGCGACGACCTGTTCGTTACCAACACCAAGATCCTGAAAGAAGGTATCGACAAAGGTATCGCTAACTCCATCCTGATCAAATTCAACCAGATCGGTTCTCTGACCGAAACTCTGGCTGCGATCAAAATGGCGAAAGATGCTGGCTACACTGCGGTTATCTCTCACCGTTCAGGCGAAACCGAAGATGCCACTATCGCTGACCTGGCGGTAGGTACTGCAGCTGGCCAGATCAAAACCGGTTCTATGAGCCGTTCTGACCGTGTTGCTAAGTACAACCAGCTGATTCGTATTGAAGAAGCGCTGGGCAGCCGTGCGCCATTCAACGGCCTGTCAGAAGTTAAAGGTCAGTAATCAGTGACTCCGGCGCTTATCCTGTGGATAAGCGCTCAGTAAAATCTGAAAAGCCTTATGTTTACATAAGGCTTTTTCTTTTATTGTGAAATGTTATCAGTAAGTTAGAAGTAAAAATAACCCTCTCACTCTTTGTCCTATTTATGTTAAGTCTCGCCTTTATCGTCAGGCATGTGTAAGTATTACGTAATAAACTGTAATTTTACGGAAGGTTTACCTGATGAAATATCGTGCAGATATTGACGGCCTTCGGGCGCTAGCAGTACTGCCTGTTATTGCCTACCATATGGGGGTCCCCATTATTTCCGGTGGTTTTACCGGGGTGGATATTTTCTTTGTTATTTCTGGGTACCTGATCTGTGGCATTATTTGGCAGGGGGCGATAAAAGGGGAATTTTCATATCTCGATTTCTATAAGCGGCGTTGTTTGCGCATTTTGCCTCCGCTATTTGTGGTATTAATCACGACTCTGTTATTTGGCTATCACCATTTGTTACCAACTCAGTTTACAGATTTGGGTAACAGCGCTATTGCCACAACACTATTCTCCTCCAATATTTTCTTCTGGTCACAAGTGGACTACTTTGCCGGGCCAGCTGAGCTGAAGCCTCTGCTGCATACCTGGTCGCTGGCGGTGGAAGAGCAATTCTATATTCTGTTTCCTGTCGTACTGTTGCTGGCTGTGCGCTGGTGCCGTCAGCGAATAACCCAGATGATGTTGCTGATTATTGCCGCCTCTTTCCTGCTCAGTATCGCTGGCGTATTAAAGAAGCCTGATTTTACTTTCTACATGCTGCCTACCCGTGCCTGGGAGCTGGCTATTGGTGGTCTGATTGCTGTTTCCTCCCTCGAAACAAAGGCCAGCACGCTGCGCATGCAGACCCGGCATCTGATCAGCATTACCGGTCTGGCATGCATACTGTTTGGTTTCTTTTGGTTGGATAGCAGTAAACCTTTCCCTTCATGGAATGCGTTATGGCCATGTGTTGGTAGCTTTCTGATAATTCTGGCTGGCCGTGACGCTGCCATTAATCGCCTGCTGGCGTTAAAACCCGTTGTCTATATCGGCATGATTTCCTACTGCCTCTACCTTTGGCACTGGCCGATTATTGTTTATGCGAAGATGTTTTTTAATTTTAGTGAAAATACGCGAGACTTTGCCATCATTGCGACAACTTTTGCATTGGCGATCGCTTCCCGTTATCTGATCGAAATTCCTTTCCGCTACAAACTTTCGGCACTACATCCGACAGGGATTGTTACCGCGTCCGTCGCCGGGTTGGTAGTCCTGGGGGGGGCAACTTTTTATGTCGGGCACTTTAATAATCACTCCGGCCAGTTTTCCACAGAAGCGCTGACGCTGGCCAAGTTCTCTCAGTATCACGGCACTGAGGAATATTATTATCAGTTTCGTGCCGGCAGTTGTTTTATTGATGGCAATAATGAAGAAAAGGATAAATATAATCGTGATTTCTGTCTTAAAACTTCAGTAACGGAAAAGAACTACTTGTTGATCGGTGACAGCCATGGTGCCCATCTGTGGCGTGCGCTCAGTATTGCCGCCGGGCAGAATGTCAATCTGATGCAGGCGACATCTGCAGGTTGTAAGCCCGTGAATCAGCAAAAAATCAATAATAAATGCACAGAGTTGATGGAATATGTGTATCGCCAGTGGGTGCCGAATCATAAGTTGGATGGCGTGATTATTTCCGCACGCTGGTTACCAGAAGATATGGCGCAGCTGCAAGTAACCCTAAAGGAACTGAAAAAGAATACCCCTAATATCATCGTAATGGGGCCGACGGTGGAGTACAACGAACCACTGCCGGACCTGCTGGCCTATCAGCAAAATGGACGACAGGACTTGGTAGCTAATTCAATCAATAAGCATATTAAAGCTATCGATCACCAGGTACAGCAGGTCGCCAGGCAGCAGCAAGTGGGATATATCTCGGTATACAATATCCTGTGTCCGAATGATATGTGTCATGCGCTGGCGTCCAATGGTCAGCCCAGCGCTTTCGATTATGGTCACTTTACCCTTAGCGGAGCAAATGATGTGGCGCGTCAGGCGATGATGCAGATGCACCAGGATAAATTTATGTAATCCCGGCGGCTACGGTTTGCTGAGCAGCTGATATTGCCTTCAACCCTCTTTCTTTTTGTTAGCTGTGAGCATAAGCGTAAAGTGCTCTTGTGTTTTTCTAACAATGATATTTGGCGCAACTGTGGTGATCTGCCATAATCTGCGCCCTCTGATTCCACCCGCTAGCGAGAAAGTGATGCAGTACCCGATTAATGAGATGTTCCAGACATTGCAGGGCGAAGGGTTTTATACCGGCGTACCGGCAATTTTTATCCGCTTGCAGGGATGCCCGGTTGGCTGCAGCTGGTGCGATACCAAACATACGTGGGATAAGCTGGCCAATCGGGAGACGTCGCTGGGCGATATTCTGGTGAAGACCGTTGAGAGTGATGCCTGGGGCCCGGCAGATGCCGGTGCGCTGCTGGCGATGATTGCTCAGCAGGGCTGGACTGCACGTCACGTGGTGATTACCGGCGGTGAGCCGGCTATCTATGATTTGACGCCGTTAACCCTGCAGCTGGAAGCCGCAGGCTATCGCTGCCAGATCGAAACCAGCGGCACTCATGAAGTCCACTGCTCGGCCAACAGCTGGGTGACGGTTTCACCGAAGGTGAATATGCGCGGCGGCTATGATGTGCTGGCGCAGGCGTTAACGCGTGCCGATGAGATTAAGCACCCGGTAGCGCGTCAGCGTGATATTGCGGCGTTAGAGGCGCTGCTGGCGACGCTGAGCGACGCTAAACCGCGCATCATAGCGTTACAGCCGATCAGTCAGAAAGAGGATGCCACTAAGTTGTGTATTGAAACCTGTATTGCGCGCAACTGGCGCTTATCGATGCAAACCCATAAGTATCTGAATATTGCCTGATCAGCACCATTCCCGTAGGGGCGGCATTAATGCCGCCCGTGCCAATGGCATGCACCATGTACCAGGCGCATCAACCGCGATAGACACAGCCGGCAGTACAGGTCTCTTTTACCAATACCGCACTCAGTTCCGGCAGCGCTGGTTTCATCCGATCCCAAATCCATTTTGCCAGCACTTCGCTGGTCGGATTCTCCAGACCAGCGATATCGTTAAGATAATAGTGATCAAGGCGATCGTATAACGGCTTAAAAGCCGCCTTCAGCTCAGCAAAATCCATTACCCAGCCGGTATGCGCATCCACTTCGCCGGTGATTTCAATGCGCACTAAAAACGAGTGCCCATGCAGACGACCACATTTATGGCCTTGCGGTACATTCGGCAGGTGGTGCGCGGCTTCAAACTGGAAATCTTTAAAAAGCGTGGTTGCCATTGTTACAGTCTCAATCTCATCAAAAAACCGACGAAGTCTAACGGAAAACACCTTTTTTCGCACCCGTTTCGCGCCTGCCTGCGTCAACAACTTTCTTTCAGGAAATTGCTGATGAGTAACCTGCTGATTATATTTGTTTTTATTAATCTGTTTTGCTGTTAACCCTTACCCGAAAAACCACTTAGTCATTTTGGTTATTTATTATTTCCAACGCTTATTTAATGGTTATTATGTCACTCGGTAACCTACCTCATCTTATGTCCCGGACCACAGACACTGGAATTTTCAACGTAATGACGACTCAGGCTCCCCCAGGTAATCTGCTTCCGCTTAACCCGGAGCAACTCGCACGCTTGCAGGCGGCGACAGGTGATTTTTCTACCACGCAGCTGGCATGGCTTTCCGGCTACTTCTGGGGAATGGTCAATCAGGCTCCGGCGACTGCCGCCGTTAGCGCCTCTGCGCCGGCAGCGAGCGCGGCCATCACCGTGCTTTCCGCTTCGCAGACCGGTAATGCGCGTCGCCTGGCGGAACAGCTGCGCGATGATCTGCTGGCGGCCAAACTGAACGTCAATCTGGTGAATGCCGGGGACTACAAATTTAAGCAGATCGCGCAGGAAAAACTGCTGGTAATCGTCACCTCCACTCAGGGGGAAGGGGAGCCGCCGGAAGAGGCGGTAGCGCTGCACAAATTTCTGCTGTCGAAGAAAGCGCCAAAATTGACGGATACCGCTTTTGCGGTATTCGGCCTCGGCGATACTTCTTACGAATTCTTCAGCAAGGCGGGCAAAGATTTTGACGGCAAGCTGGCGGAGCTGGGCGGTAAACGCCTGCTGGATCGCGTGGATGCCGACGTAGAGTATGCCGAAGATGCGCGCAAGTGGCGCCAGCAAATTGTTGAAGTGCTGAAAGCGCGCGTACCTGCCGAATCGCCGGCGGCGGCGGCGGTGACCGCCAGCGGCAGCGTCAATCAACTGGACAGCTCTCCTTACAGCAAACAACAGCCGCTGGTCGCCAGTCTGGCGCTGAATCAGAAGATCACTGGCCGTAATTCCGACAAAGACGTGCGCCATATCGAAATTGATTTAGGCGATTCCGGGCTACGCTATCAGCCGGGGGATGCGCTGGGTGTCTGGTATGAAAACGATCCGGCGCTGGTCCGGGAGCTGACGGAATTGCTCTGGCTAAAAGGTGATGAGGCGGTGGTAGTCAACGGCGCCACGCTGCCGCTGGCAGAGGCCCTGCAGAAACATTTTGAGCTGACGGTCAATACGCCGCAGATCGTCGAAGGTTTTGCCCATTTGTCGCGCAATGAAACCCTGCTGGCGCTGGTATCCGATAAGGCTAAACTGCAGCATTATGCTCAGAGCACGCCGATTGTTGATATGGCGCGCCAGGCGCCTGCCGAGCTGCATGCCGAACAACTGATTGAACTGCTGCGTCCGCTGACGCCGCGTCTCTACTCCATCGCCTCTTCACAGGCGGAAAGCGAGACTGAAGTCCATATTACGGTTGGCGCGGTGCGCTATGAGATTGATGGCCGTCCGCGCAGCGGTGGGGCATCAGGCTGGCTGGCCGACCGTCTGGAAGAAGAGGGCGAGATTCGGGTGTTTATCGAGCATAACGATAACTTCCGTCTGCCTGCCAACCCGGAAACACCGGTGATTATGATTGGGCCCGGTACCGGTATCGCGCCGTTCCGCGCCTTTATGCAGCAGCGTGATAACGAGGGTGCCGGCGGCAAGAACTGGCTGTTCTTTGGCAACCCGCACTTTACCGAAGATTTCCTCTATCAGGTGGAATGGCAGCGCTATGTGAAAGATGGCCTGCTGACTAATATTGATTTAGCCTGGTCGCGCGACCAGCAGCATAAAGTTTACGTACAAGATAAGATCCGCGCACAAGGTGCGCAAGTGTGGAGCTGGATTCAGGAAGGCGCGCACATTTACGTCTGCGGCGATGCCAATCGTATGGCAAAAGATGTTGAGCAGGCATTACTGGAAGTGGTAGCCGAACACGGTGGCATGGACATCGAAACGGCTGACGAATTTTTAAGTGAGCTGCGCATTGAGCGCCGTTATCAGCGAGACGTCTACTAATGAGCGAAAAACATCCTGGACCGTTGGTCGTTGAAGGTAAACTGACCGACGCCGAGCGTCTGAAAAAGCAGAGTAACTATCTGCGTGGCACCATCGCTGACGATCTCAACGATGGCCTGACCGGCGGTTTCCGTGGTGACAACTTCCTGCTGATCCGTTTTCACGGTATGTACCAGCAGGATGACCGTGACATCCGCGCCGAACGCGCCGAACAGAAGCTGGAGCCGCGTCATGCGATGATGCTGCGCTGCCGTCTGCCGGGCGGCATTATCACCCCCACCCAGTGGCTGGCGATTGATAAATTCGCCAGCGACAACACCATTTATGGCAGCGTGCGCCTGACTAACCGTCAGACCTTCCAGTTTCACGGCATCCTGAAGGGCAATGTGAAACCGGCGCACCAGATGCTGCACGAAGTCGGACTGGACGCGCTGGCGACCGCTAACGACGTTAATCGTAACGTACTCTGTACCTCGAATCCGGTTGAGTCAGAACTGCATCAGGAGGCTTACGAGTGGGCGAAAAAGCTCTCCGAGCATCTGCTGCCGCAGACGCGCGCTTATGCGGAAATCTGGCTGGATCAGGAGAAAGTCGCCACCACCGATCAGGAGCCGATTCTGGGTGAAACTTACCTGCCGCGTAAGTTTAAAACCACGGTGGTGGTGCCGCCGCATAACGATGTTGATCTGCACGCCAATGATATGAACTTTATCGCTATTGCCGAGAAGGGCAAGCTGGTGGGCTTTAACCTGCTGGTCGGCGGCGGTTTATCGATTGACCATGGTAATAAAGCGACTTACGCCCGTACTGCCAGCGAGTTTGGTTTTCTGCCGCTGGACAAGACGCTGGCAGTCGCGGAAGCGGTGGTCACCACGCAGCGTGACTGGGGGAATCGTACCGACCGTAAAAATGCGAAAACCAAATACACCCTGGAGCGCGTCGGCGTCGAGACCTTTAAGCAGGAAGTGGAGCGCCGTGCCGGCATCACTTTTGCTCCCATTCGTCCGTACGAATTCACCACCCGCGGCGATCGCTTTGGCTGGGTGAAAGGCATCGATAAGAAATGGCATCTGACGCTGTTTATTGAAAACGGTCGTCTGCTGGATTATCCCGGCCGCGCGTTAAAATCAGGCATCGCCGGGATTGCTAAAATTCATCCGGGTGATTTCCGTCTGACCGCTAATCAGAACCTGATTGTGGCCGGCGTGCCGGAAAAACTGAAAAGTAAGATTGAAGAGATTGCCCGCAGTCATGGGCTGATGGAAAACGTTACCGCCCAGCGCGAAAACTCAATGGCGTGCGTATCGTTCCCCACCTGTCCGCTGGCAATGGCCGAAGCCGAGCGCTTCCTGCCTGACTTTGTCACTAAGGTCGAAGGGCTGATGAATAAACACGGCGTCGGCGAAGAGCACATAGTGCTACGCGTTACCGGTTGTCCGAATGGTTGCGGCCGTGCCATGCTGGCTGAAATTGGTCTGGTGGGCAAAGCGCCGGGGCGTTATAACCTGCATCTTGGCGGCAACCGCATCGGCACACGTATTCCACGGATGTATCGTGAGAATATTAATGAAGAAGAGATCCTCGCGAGCATTGATGAACTGGTCGGGCGTTGGGCGCAAGAGCGTGAAGCCGGTGAATGCTTTGGCGATTTCACCATCCGCGCTGGCGTGGTGAAGCCGGTGCTTGATCCGGCGCGTGATTTCTGGGAATAACGGAGGCGATAATGTCTGTATTCGATCTCGCAGCACTGAACGACATGCCGAAAGTTGAGCGTGTAATGGCGCTGGCGGAAGTCAACACCCGGCTGGAAAAGCTGTCTGCTGAACAGCGTGTCGGTTGGGCGCTGGAAAATCTGCCGGGTGATTTTGTCCTGTCATCCAGCTTTGGCATTCAGGCGGCGGTATCATTGCATCTGGTTACCCGCCAGAAGCCAGACATTCCGGTGATCCTTACCGATACCGGTTATCTGTTTCCGGAAACCTATCAGTTTATCGATGCGCTAACCGAAAAGCTGGATCTGAACCTGAAAGTGTTCCGCGCTGAGCAGTCAGCGGCGTGGCAGGAAGCACGCTACGGCAAACTGTGGGAACAGGGTGTGGAAGGCATCGAGAAATACAACCAGATTAACAAGGTTGAACCGATGAACCGCGCGCTGGCCACCCTCGGCGGCCAGACATGGTTTGCCGGTCTGCGGCGCGATCAGTCCGGCAGCCGTGCCCATCTGCCGGTGCTGGCGATCCAGCGCGGCGTATTTAAGATCCTGCCGATCATCGACTGGGATAACCGTCAGGTGTATCAGTATTTGCAGCAGAATGGTCTCAGCTATCATCCGCTATGGGATGAGGGCTATCTGTCGGTCGGCGATACCCATACTACGCGTAAATGGGAGCCGGGTATGGCAGAAGAAGAGACCCGCTTCTTTGGCCTGAAACGTGAGTGCGGCCTGCACGAAGGTTAATTATCACCGCGGGGCGCATCAATACGCCCCGTTGTTATTAGATGCCGACCAGCGCATTAAACTGTTCTGAGGCGCGTGTCACATTCACTTTGGTCACCTCATAGTTCGCCACCGCAACAAAAGGATCTTCCGCCAGAATGCTATCCAGACGCGGGCGATCGATATCTTTTGCCACGATTACGCCGCCGGTGCGCGGATCTTTGCGTCCGGCGGCGATAAATACCCCGGCGGCAAAGTAGCGATCCAGCCACTCAATATGGGGCTGCAGTAAGCTTTCGACTTCCGCCACCGGACGGTGATAACTCAGATAAACAATGTACATTACGGCTCCTTTTTCTTCTGCACCGGCGGGTTCGCCAGTTCGCTAATCAGTGGCAACAGGATTTTCACGCTGTCGCGGCTGCGCTGCGTAATGCGCCCCGGCAGCCAGCGATCGATATAACTGAGATTATCACGCTCGGTTTGATGGCGACTAATGCCCTGCGGGAAATGACCCGAGATGCGTCGTTGCTGCCAGCCATCCTGGTTACCCAGCGTCCAGTTGGCGGCACGCACGTTCAGCAGCGGAAAACCAGCGCTGTCAAAGCTATTCACTGCCGGATAGTCACTGTTTACCGCCTGATGGCTGTCGACACTAATACCATAACCGCGGGCGATGGTCAGGGCACGGTCACGTGTCTGACGCGCGACCGCGGCCGGGGTTTTGCTGCCGCTGTTAAAATAGAGCTTATCGCCAACGATCAGGCTGTCGAGATTAATCACCAGCAGGGTGTTTTTCTTCTCTTCAGGCTTCATGCGCGCCAGGTAGTCCTGGCTACCGTGCTGACCAATCTCCTCGCCGCTCAGCGCCACAAAGCGAATGCCATAATGCAGCGGCAACTGGCTCAGGCGCTGCGCCAGCTCCAGCATCACGCCAAGACCGGCGGCATTATCGTCCGCCCCCTGTAAGCGCAGGCCACCGAGATTGCGCTGAACATCGGCGTCGCTTAGCGGACTCCAGGTATCAAGATGAGTGACCACCAGGATTTGCTGCGGCACTTTCCCTTCACGCGCGGCAATAACCGAAGTGCCGGTAACGTTACGCCAGACGGCGCTGCCATCTTTGTGCAGGTACTGATAGCGGGTATGAAAATCGCGTTTGTCGCTGTGGTAACCCATCGCGCTGAACTGCTGCTGCAGATAGTCTGCGGTCAGCAACTCCGCCGGGCTGCCGATCATCCGGCCCGGGAACCAGGTGGCGATATTGCGTAACTGTTGTTCAGCCTGCTTGCCGACGGGGAGCTCCGTGGCGCTAACGGGTAAAGCGATAGCGCTACTGAGCAGCGCGGCCAGCAGGCACATTCGTAGGGGGGAGAACATTTCAGGATCCTTAGGCGTCATCCGATGGCGCACCAGCGAAATTTTTTACCGCACTAGTATGAAATTGTGATCGCAGTCAGACAATTACATTCGCTCTGAAACCTGCTGAATATCATCTGTTAAGCACATTTTGTTATCAGCTTAGCTATGGCGTTATTCCATTCGGTAACTACTCATTCCAATAAGTAATTTCGTCTGAGGGAAGCAGCAGACGTATAGTCCGTTAACTTTCTGTTATTTTCGATAAGGTCGACGTGGACTATCTTCCGATTTTTGCCGATCTCAAGTCTAAACCGGTACTGGTGGTGGGCGGTGGTGACATTGCGGCGCGCAAAATTGAATTGCTGCGTCGTGCAGGCGCTCGGGTACAAATTGCCTCCCGCGAATTGTGTGCAGAGCTACAGGCGTTAGTTGAGATTGACGAAGTCGAATGGCTGGCAACCGCTTTTGACGAAGCACAGCTCGACAGCGTGTTCCTGGTGATTGCCGCCACCGATGACAGTACGCTTAACGGCAGGGTATCTGCGGCGGCTAATCTGCGCTACCGGCTGGTGAATGTGGTTGATGATCAGCCGAAATGCTCCTTTATCTTTCCTTCGATTGTCGATCGCTCACCGCTGGTGGTGGCGATCTCTTCCAGCGGTACTGCACCGGTACTGGCGCGTCTGTTGCGTGAAAAACTGGAGGCGTTACTGCCTGCTAACCTCGGGCAGATGGCGCAGATTGCCGGTGAGTGGCGCGACAAAGTAAAGCAGCGTTTTAACAAGATGTCTGACCGTCGCCGCTTCTGGGAACGTGCCTTTAACGGCCTGTTCGCCAGTCAGGTCGCTGCCGGCAATGTTCAGGGCGCGCGACAGACGCTGGATGAGCAACTGGTCAATCCGGAGAAAACCCAGGGCGAAATCGTGCTGGTCGGCGCCGGACCGGGAGATTCCGGTCTGCTGACGCTGCGCGGCCTGCAGGTTATGCAACTGGCGGATGTGGTGCTGTATGACCACCTGGTCAGTGATGACATCTTAGATTTAGTCCGGCGTGATGCCGACCGTATCTGTGTCGGTAAGCGTGCCGGCGCGCATTCCGTGCCGCAAGAGGAGACCAACCGTCTGCTGGTGGAACTGGCGCAGCAAGGCAAACGTGTGGTGCGCCTGAAAGGGGGCGATCCTTTTATTTTTGGCCGCGGCGGCGAAGAGCTGCAGGCGGCGCAGGCGGCGGGTATCCCGTTCCAGGTGGTGCCGGGCGTCACTGCGGCCGCCGGGGCGACGGCGTATGCCGGTATTCCGCTGACCCATCGCGACTACGCCCAGAGCGTACTGTTTGTTACCGGTCATTGCCGCAGTGACGGCGATGGTACCGACTGGCCGACCCTGGCGCGCGCGCGCCAGACGCTGGCAATTTATATGGGCACCGTGAAGGCGGCAGAAATCAGCCAGCAGCTGATTGTCCATGG
Source organism: Pantoea sp. B65 (assembly GCF_047308185.1). Classification (NCBI taxonomy): domain Bacteria; kingdom Pseudomonadati; phylum Pseudomonadota; class Gammaproteobacteria; order Enterobacterales; family Erwiniaceae; genus Pantoea; species Pantoea sp. B65. The sequence continues at coordinate 215,578 of NZ_JAHXPU010000044.1, read as the reverse complement.
CCGCGATGCTAACACTCCGGTGGCGGTGATTGGCCGCGGCACCCGGCAGGACCAGCAGGTTTTGACCGGCACGCTTGAACAGCTCGAAGAACTGGCGCAACGCGCCCCAACGCCAGCGCTTTTGGTGATTGGCGAAGTCGTCAATCTGCATGCGCAGTTGGCCTGGTTTCAACATTCAGCACAGCAGGCCGGACGTGAATCCGCCGTTGTGAATTTGGCTTGAGGAAAGATTATGGATCAAAAACGACTCACTCATCTGCGTCAGCTGGAGGCGGAGAGTATCCATATTATCCGCGAAGTGGCGGCGGAGTTCTCTAACCCGGTGATGATGTACTCCATCGGTAAAGATTCATCCGTGATGCTGCATCTGGCGCGGAAAGCCTTCTATCCGGGAACCCTGCCGTTCCCGCTGCTGCATGTTGATACCGGCTGGAAGTTTCGCGAAATGTACGAGTTCCGTGACCGCATGGTGAAAAGCATTGGCGCCGAACTGCTGGTGCATCGCAACCCGGAAGGGGTGGCGATGGGGATCAATCCTTTTGTCCACGGCAGCGCCAAACATACCGATATTATGAAAACCGAAGGGCTGAAGCAGGCGCTGAATAAGTGGGGCTTTGACGCCGCTTTCGGCGGCGCGCGCCGTGATGAAGAGAAATCACGCGCCAAAGAGCGTATCTACTCGTTCCGCGACCGTTTCCACCGCTGGGATCCGAAAAACCAGCGTCCGGAGCTATGGCATAACTACAACGGCCAGATTAACAAAGGTGAAAGCATTCGTGTTTTCCCGCTGTCGAACTGGACCGAACTGGATATCTGGCAGTACATCTTCCTGGAAAATATTGAGATCGTTCCGCTGTACCTGGCGGCGCCGCGTCCGGTACTGGAACGTGACGGTATGCTGATGATGATCGATGACGACCGTATCGATCTGCAGCCTGGTGAAGTGATCGAGCAGCGTATGGTGCGTTTCCGTACCCTCGGCTGCTGGCCACTCACCGGCGCCGTAGAGTCTGAAGCCCGGACTTTGCCGGAGATCATCGAAGAGATGCTGGTATCGACCACCAGCGAACGTCAGGGACGCGTGATTGACCGCGACCAGGCCGGCTCAATGGAGCTGAAGAAACGCCAGGGTTATTTCTAAGGAGCTGCCAGATGAACAACGTTATTGCACAACAAATTGCCGATCAGGGTGGGGTGGAAGCCTGGTTGCACGCGCAGCAACATAAAAGCCTGCTGCGTTTTCTTACCTGTGGCAGCGTCGACGACGGGAAAAGTACGCTGATTGGTCGCCTGCTGCACGATACCCGGCAGATTTATGAAGATCAGCTCTCTTCACTGCACAATGACAGCAAACGTCACGGTACTCAGGGGGAAAAACTCGATCTGGCGCTGCTGGTGGATGGTCTGCAGGCGGAGCGTGAGCAGGGGATCACCATTGATGTGGCGTATCGCTATTTCTCTACCGAGAAGCGTAAATTTATTATCGCAGATACCCCGGGGCATGAGCAGTACACCCGTAATATGGCTACCGGCGCCTCTACCTGTGACCTGGCGATCCTGCTGATCGATGCGCGTAAAGGCGTGCTGGATCAAACTCGTCGTCACAGTTTTATCTCCACCCTGCTGGGGATCAAACATCTGGTGGTAGCGATCAATAAAATGGACCTGGTGGAGTACCGGCAGGAAACCTTCGAGCAGATCAAACAGGATTACCTCGATTTTGCCGCCCAGCTGCCGGACGATCTGGATATTCGCTTTGTGCCACTGTCGGCGCTGGAAGGCGAAAACGTCGCGGCGCCGGGCGCAGCGATGAACTGGTACAGCGGTCCGACCCTGCTGGACCTGCTGGAAACCGTTGAAGTGCAGCGGGTAGTGGAACAGCAGCCGATGCGCTTCCCGGTGCAGTATGTTAACCGCCCGAATCTCGATTTTCGTGGCTATGCCGGTACCCTGGCATCCGGTACGGTGCAGGTGGGCCAGCGGGTGAAAGTACTGCCATCCGGCGTGGAGTCGACTATTGCCCGTATCGTCACCTTTGATGGCGATCTGCAACAGGCGGCTGCCGGTGAAGCGCTGACGCTGGTGCTGAAAGATGAAATCGATATCAGCCGTGGCGATCTGCTGGTGGCCGCCGATGCTGAGCTGAAAGCGGTGCAGGGCGCATCGATTGACGTGGTGTGGATGGCGGAGCAGCCATTATCGCCAGGTCAGAGTTATGACGTTAAAATCGCCGGCAAGAAAACCCGGGCGCGTATCGAAAAGATTCAGCATCAGGTAGAAATTAACAGCCTGACGCAGCGTGAAGTGGATATTCTGCCACTGAACGGTATCGGGCTGGTGGACGTCACTTTTGATGAACCGCTGGTGCTGGATGCCTATCGGCAGAACCCGGTGACCGGCGGAATGATCTTTATCGATCGTCTGAGCAACGTCACCGTAGGCGCCGGGATGATCCGCGAGCCGCAGCATGATGTGGCGCAGAACCGCACCGATTTCAGCGCCTTCGAGCTGGAGTTAAACGCGCTGGTGCGTCGTCACTTCCCACACTGGGGCGCGCGCGATCTGCTGGGTGGTCAGTAATGGCCGCCGCACATGATGAAAATGTTATCTGGCATGCGCACACGTTAACGCGTGCGCAGCGGGAAACGCTGCATGGCCATCAGGGCGTGGTGTTGTGGTTTACCGGGCTGTCCGGTTCGGGTAAATCCACGGTGGCCGGCGCGCTGGAGCAGGCGCTGCATCAGCATGGCGTCAGTACCTATCTGCTGGATGGCGATAACGTGCGCCATGGCCTGTGCCGCGACCTCGGTTTTAGCGATGACGATCGCAAAGAGAATATTCGTCGCGTCGGGGAAGTGGCCAAACTGATGGTCGATGCGGGTCTGGTGGTGCTGACGGCGTTTATTTCTCCCCATCGTGCTGAACGTCAGATGGTGCGCGATCTGCTGGGTGAAGGGCGCTTTATTGAGGTGTTTGTCGACACGCCTCTCGCCATCTGTGAAGCGCGCGATCCGAAGGGTTTATATAAAAAAGCCCGTGCCGGAGAACTGCGCAATTTTACCGGTATCGACGCGGTTTACGAGGCGCCGGAGCAGGCTGAAATCCGGCTGGATGGCGAACAATTGGTAACAAAATTGATAGCGCAATTGTTAGACGTACTGCGTGGCCGCGATATTATCAATTCCTGAGATAGTTACGGTATACCCATTATTCTTCAGGGCGGGATCGGTAGGGGAGCCATGCATGGCTTCCGCTGCAAAAGGGTTCCCGCAGCCTGAATAAGAAGGGGTGTCAAACGCCAGAGAGCGTGCCGACAACGCGTCAACAGGATACTTATGCAGAACGTTACCCCCATGCTTGCTCGTAAAGATGAACGTGACCAGGACGAACACTCGTGGTCCTTCCCCGGTGGGGTCATTGGCTTTGTGTCATACTGGCTCGCCCTGGCGATCCCGTTTCTGCTGTACGGCTCTAATACGCTGTTTTTCTTCCTCTACACCTGGCCTTTCTTCCTGGCATTGCTGCCGGTTTCGGTATTAATTGGCATCGCTTTTAGCCTGCTGCTGCGTGGCCGGCTGGTCTGGACCTGTATTGCCACGGTGCTGGCGGTGATTTGTCTGTTCTGGTTGCTGTTCTCGTTTCTCACTGGCTGGTAAGGCGCTCCCCGCGGTTTGCGCCTGGTGAGTATGTTTCGCCGCGTTACAAATCTTTGCTGAGCCAGCCGCATCACCGCTGACGATTAACCCTGTTCTGAATCTTCCCCCTGGCCGCTAACCCCCCCCCCCTGTTTCACCGGCAAAGACGATAGCCATTTGCAGAACTTTTGTGCGTGATTCTGATAAAGCTACTCAATTTCGCCTGTAGAGTGGAGTCGGGCCAAAAGTTATGGGATGATTGAGCCGTTTTTCAGGGGGCGTGATGGGTAAACTGACGCTGTTGTTACTTGTTCTATTAGGCTGGCTGCAATATTCGCTCTGGCTGGGCAAGAACGGCATTCATGATTATACGCGCGTCAGCGATGACGTCGCGGTACAGCAGGCGAATAACGCCAAACTAAAAGCGCGTAACGATCAGCTCTTCGCCGAAATCGATGATTTGAATGGCGGTTCGGAGGCGATTGAGGAACGCGCACGTAGCGAGCTGGGCATGATTAAACCCGGCGAGACTTTCTATCGCCTTGTGCCGGATCAAAACCGACGAAACGCGCAACAGGCAGCTCAAAATCAACAACGATAACGAATGACCAATATGGCAGGTTCCTTTCCCGAGATTATCGCCGTGGTTCCCGCGGCCGGTATCGGCAGCCGTATGCTGTCTGACTGTCCGAAACAATATCTGACCATTGGCACGCAAACCATTCTCGAACACAGTATTGCCAGCCTGCTGGCGCACCCGGCGGTGACGCGCGTTATTGTGGCGCTCAGTGACGATGATGTGCAATTTCAGCAACTGGCCATCGCCCGCGATGCGCGCATTACCCCGGTTACCGGTGGGCGCCAGCGGGCAGATTCGGTGCTGGCGGGCTTACAGGCAGCCGGCAACGCCGAATGGGTGCTGGTGCATGACGCCGCGCGCCCCTGTCTGCATGCAGACGATCTGGCGCGCCTGCTGGCGATTGCCGCTACCAGCCGCGTCGGCGGTATCCTCGCCGCGCCGGTGCGCGATACCATGAAGCGTGCCGAACCAGGTAAAGCAGATATTGCGCATACCGTGGATCGCGATGCTTTATGGCATGCGCTGACCCCACAGTTTTTCCCGCTCGACCTGCTGCGCAGCTGTTTGCTGCGCGCGCTCAATGAAGGTGCCACTATTACCGATGAAGCCTCGGCTCTGGAGTATTGTGGTTACCATCCGCAACTGGTGGAAGGGCGTAGCGATAATATTAAAGTCACGCGGCCTGAGGATCTGGCGCTGGCCGACTTCTATTTGACTCAATTACATAATAAATAAGGAGCGCAAAATGCGTATCGGTCACGGTTTTGATGTCCATGCTTTTGGTGGCGAAGGCCCGCTGATTATCGGTGGTGTGCGAATTCCTTATGAAAAAGGTTTGCTGGCGCATTCGGATGGCGATGTGGCGCTGCATGCGCTGACTGACGCGCTGCTCGGCGCTGCGGCGCTGGGTGACATCGGCAAACTGTTTCCTGATACCGATCCGGCATTTAAAGGCGCGGACAGCCGCCTGCTGCTGCGTGAGGCCATGGCGAAAATTCAGCAAAAAGGCTATCGACCTGGCAATGTCGATGTGACCATTATTGCCCAGGCGCCGAAAATGCTGCCGCATATTCCCCAGATGCGGATTAATATCGCGGAAGATCTCGGCATCCATATGGATGATGTCAATGTCAAAGCCACCACCACCGAGAAGCTCGGTTTTACCGGGCGCGGTGAGGGTATCGCCTGTGAAGCGGTGGCTTTGCTGATTAAGGTTAACGCCTGATGGATATGCTGAATCTGAGCTGGCTGCATGGCAAGCCGACGGCGCGCGGTAAGCTGAAAGCCAATCCGGAAGATTTTATCGTGATTGAAGATCTGGGTTACGGCCCGGATGGCGAAGGCGAGCATCTGCTGGTGCGTCTGCGCAAAAATGGCTGTAACACGCGTTTTGTCGCCGATGCGCTGGCCAAATTTACCGGCATTCCGCCGCGCGAGGTCAGCTTTGCCGGGATGAAAGACCGCCATGCGGTCACCGAACAGTGGTTTTGCCTGCGTCTGCCCGGCAAAGAGACGCCGGATATGTCCGCTTTTGATCTCGAAGGCTGTGAAGTGCTGGAAAGCGCGCGCCATAAGCGCAAACTACGCACTGGCGCATTGCAGGGCAATGCGTTTAAGCTGATTCTACGTCAGATTAGCGATCGCGCTGCGGTTGAGCAGCGTCTGACGCAGATTAGCCAGCTGGGCGTACCTAACTATTTTGGCCTGCAGCGCTTTGGCCGCGGCGGCAATAACCTGCTGCAGGCACGGCGCTGGGCGGCGGATGAAATCCGCGTGCGCGAGCGCAGTAAGCGCAGTTTTATGCTGTCGGCGGCGCGCAGCGCGATGTTTAACCAGGTGACCAGCGATCGGCTGGCGCAGCAACACTCTCTGTGTCAGGTCATGGCCGGCGATGCCTTGCAACTGACCGGTCGCGGCAGCTGGTTTGTCGCCGAAGCGGCTGAACTGGAGACGCTGCAGCAACGGGTCGATCAGCATGAGTTGCGGATTACCGCGCCGCTTCCTGGCCGCGGTGAGTGGGGAAGTCGTGATGCGGCGCTGGCATTTGAACAGCAGTGCCTGGCGGCAGAGGCAGAATTGATTACACTGCCTGAACGCGAAGGTGTCGAAGCGGCACGCCGCGCAATGTTAGTTATCCCGCGTGAACTGCGCTGGAACTGGTGGGATGATGTTACGGTAGAACTGAATTTCTGGCTGCCAGCCGGAAGTTTTGCCACCAGCGTAGTACGTGAAATCCTGGAGCTGGAAGGTGACGATGCGGATATTGCTGAGTAATGATGATGGTATTCATGCGCCGGGTATTCAGATTCTGGCGAAGGCCTTGCGTGCGTTTGCTGAGGTGCAAATTGTTGCGCCCGACCGCAATCGCAGCGGCGCCTCAAATTCACTGACGCTGGAAACGCCGTTACGTACCTTCTCCTATCCTAACGGCGATATTGCGGTGCAGATGGGAACGCCAACGGATTGCGTCTATCTCGGCGTTAATGCGCTGATGCAGCCGAAACCGGATATTGTGGTATCCGGAATTAACGCCGGGCCTAACCTTGGCGATGATGTCATCTACTCCGGCACCGTTGCGGCGGCGATGGAGGGGCGCCATCTCGGTTTACCGGCGCTGGCGGTATCGCTGGACGGGCATCAGCACTATGAAACCGCAGCGGCGATCACCTGCAACATCCTGCGCGCCCTGCAGCGAGAACCGCTGCGCACCGGGCGGATTCTGAATATCAATGTACCGGATCTGCCGCTTGACCAGATTAAAGGCATCCGGGTTACCCGTTGCGGTAGCCGTCATCCCGCCGATCAGGTGATCCCGCAGCAGGATCCGCGCGGTAATACGCTCTACTGGATCGGCCCGCCGGGCGATAAGTTTGATGCCGGCCCGGATACCGATTTTGCCGCGCTGGATGAGGGCTACGTTTCGCTCACCGCGCTACATGTCGATTTAACCGCGCATGGTGCGCAAGATGTGGTCGCCAGTTGGTTAACCAAAGCCGAGGTTGATGGGGAATGGTGAGCAAACGTATTGATACGTTGCTGGAACAGTTACGCCAGCAGGGCATTGAAGATGAGCGTTTGCTAAAGGCAATTGAAGAGGTGCCGCGCGAACGTTTTGTCGATGAGGCGTTTGAACATAAAGCCTGGGAAAACGTGGCATTACCGATTGGCTCCGGTCAGACCATTTCGCAACCGTATATGGTGGCGAAAATGACCGCCCTGCTTGAATTAACGCCAACGTCGCGGGTGCTGGAGATTGGCACCGGTTCCGGTTATCAGACGGCGATACTGGCGCATCTGGTGGAGCATGTCTGCTCTGTCGAGCGCATTAAAGGTTTGCAGTGGCAGGCCAAGCGCCGTCTGAAACAGCTTGATTTGCATAATGTCTCTACCCGTCACGGCGATGGCTGGCAAGGCTGGCCGTCGCGCGGGCCGTTTGACGCGATTATTGTTACCGCCGCGCCGCCCGAAATTCCGACTGAACTGATGTCGCAACTGGATGACGGCGGCATAATGGTGTTGCCGGTAGGGGAAGAGCAGCAGGTGCTGAAACGCATCCGGCGTAAAGGTGGCGAGTTCGTGGTCGATACTGTAGAAGCGGTGCGTTTTGTCCCGCTGGTAAAAGGCGACCTGGCTTAAAGCCGCACGCCATCAGCCATTGTCAGCATTTCTACACAACTGATTAATGGCACGGTGGTGTTGATGTTGTTAGTATCGTTAGTAATTTCTGCCAGTTGCCGCTTGCGGCCAGACGCCACGCTTTGCGTGTGTCGCCGGGTTTGAACCGGTAACTGGTTACAGTTTTGCCGTCACGGGGGATAGATGAGCACGGGAAGCCCAGGATTTAAATTGAGCCGTATTGCGGCAGTTTCGCTGGTTGGTTTTTGGTTGGCGGGTTGCTCTAACAACAACTCTGCACAGGCTCCTATCAGCAGCGTTGGCGGTGACTCAGGTATGATGAGTAGTCGTTCATCCGGCGGCAGGATGTTATCGGGAGGAGCAGCCCCCGTCACCTCAATCGGCTCAGCGGAGAGTAACGTGCAGACGCAAAATGGTCGCATCGTTTACAACCGCAGTTATGGGAAGATTCCGAAAGGTAGTTACAGCGGCGAAACCTACACGGTGAAACGTGGCGATACCCTGTTCTATATTGCCTGGATTACCGGCAATGATTTCCGTGATTTAGCCCAACGCAATAATGTCACAGAGCCATACAGTCTCAATGTGGGCCAGACTTTGCAGGTTAGTAACGGCTCCGGATCATCGATTACTGGCGGCAATTCCATTACTGTCGCGGATGCCACCCAGGGCGGCGTTCCGGTGCCGCCGGCCGCGACGCAAATTAAATCGTCAACGGTTGCACAACAACCGGTTATTACGTATTCTGAAGATTCTGGTAAATCAAGTGGAGGCAAGATGTTGCCTTCAGCGGGAACAACTGTTGCAACGACAACAGCCCCGGTTATCGCTCCGACAGTCAGTAGCACCACAAATAGCTCCACTCCGGTGGGAAGCTGGCGCTGGCCTACTGATGGTAAGATTATCGACAACTTCTCTGCCTCCGAAGGCGGCAATAAAGGAATCGATATCGCGGGTTCACGCGGACAACCTGTCGTATCAACTGCCTCCGGGCGTGTGGTATATGCAGGGAACGCCTTACGTGGATACGGTAATCTGATTATCATCAAACATAACGATGATTACCTGAGTGCATATGCGCACAACGACACAATGCTGGTTCGCGAGCAGGAAGAAGTTAAAGCGGGTCAGAAGATTGCGACGATGGGCAGCACCGGTACCAGTTCAGTTAGATTGCATTTTGAAATTCGTTACAAGGGGAAATCCGTCAACCCGTTGCGTTATTTACCGCAGCGATAAACCGGCAGAACCCTAAATCTGGTGTTCTGCCCTGGGAATCACGGGTAGGAGCCGCTTATGAGCCAGAATACGCTGAAAGTTAACGAGTTACACGAAGACGCGGAATTCGACGAGAACGGAGCTGAGATTTTTGACGAGAAGGCTCTTGTCGGAAACGAACCTGGTGATAATGAGTTAGCTGAAGAAGAGTTGATGTCGCAGGGTGCGACACAAAGAGTCCTGGATGCGACGCAGCTCTATTTAGGAGAGATTGGCTATTCTCCGCTTTTAACGGCAGAGGAAGAAGTTTTCTTTGCTCGCCGTGCGCTACGTGGTGACATTCCATCTCGTCGCCGGATGATTGAGAGTAACTTACGCCTGGTGGTGAAGATTGCCCGTCGTTACAGCAATCGAGGTCTGGCGCTACTGGACCTGATTGAAGAAGGTAACCTCGGCCTGATCCGCGCCGTAGAGAAGTTTGACCCGGAAAGAGGGTTCCGTTTCTCTACTTATGCCACCTGGTGGATTCGTCAGACTATTGAACGGGCGATTATGAATCAAACCCGGACCATTCGTCTGCCGATTCATATCGTTAAAGAACTGAATGTTTATCTGCGTACAGCGCGTGAACTTTCCCATAAGCTTGATCACGAGCCGAGTGCGGAAGAGATTGCTGAACAGCTTGATAGACCTGTTGATGATGTCAGCCGTATGCTGCGTCTCAATGAACGTATTACGTCAGTCGATACCCCGTTAGGCGGTGATTCTGAAAAAGCGCTGCTGGATATTCTGGCCGATGAGAAAGACAACGGTCCGGAAGACACCACGCAAGACGATGATATGAAACAAAGCATCGTTAAATGGCTGTTCGAACTGAACGCCAAGCAGCGTGAAGTACTGGCTCGTCGTTTTGGCCTGTTAGGCTACGAAGCGGCAACGCTCGAAGATGTGGGTCGCGAAATTGGTTTGACCCGTGAGCGTGTACGTCAGATTCAGGTTGAAGGTCTGCGTCGTCTGCGTGAAATTCTGCAGACTCAGGGACTGAATATCGAAGCGTTATTCCGGGAATAAGCTTTGAGTGACATAAGTGAATGCGAAAGCGGTGGCTGATACCCACCGCTTTTTTATTGCCTGCGTTTCAGCGCGGGCGGTCGGCAGAGATAGGCTATCCGCTGCTGTCCGGCGTATGCGCTTCAGGTTCGGTTTTTACCGCAAACGGGTGGTGATGTTGCAGTGAATAATAGCGGCCATAGTCAGTTAACAACTCTTCCCCGGCGCGGATATTGCGCCTGGCAATAAACGCAATAATGTTATGGCCTGCTTTCACCGCGACGACGTTATTGTTTGCCGATGCCAGCACTTTTCCTTCCGCCGTTACCTCTGCGGTATTCAGAAACGCCATATAGCCTGTCAGCAGATGACCGCCAATTCCGGCGCTAACCATCAGCGGTTTTTTCTTCTGCCCGCCTTCCTTTCGCCGTGCTCGTGCAGCGCGTAATTCAAATGAATAGACCGGGAAATTTATATCGGCGTTTTTGACTGCCGCGTCATACTCTTTTTTATTGCGGTACACCACGCCAGAATAGATGCCCAACATGGTCCCGGCCGGAATATCGGTTAGCGCAATCAGCCCGGTGCCCAATTCCGGGCGTGCAAAATCAACATGCAACGCATAATATCCCTGCTGTTTAATCAGCTCGTGGAGGGTGCCATGCTGCGCAGCGTGCACATGGGCCCGCATCTGTTGTGACGCCCGTTCGCCAGCCGCCGGACTGAGTTTGAGATCGGGCGGCAGCTTATTCAGTTTCAGGGTTTCGACCTCCACCTCTGCCAGCAATTCACGCAGCGGCCCCTGTTCATATCCGAGGGCTATGCGTTCATCTTCTTTGGCTATCAGCACCGGCAGGCGTTGCAGGACGCGGAGCTGTTGCGAGTACCAGAGCGTCAGCTCGGAATCGTTATCCGCTTCCTGTTTGATGGTGATTTCCGTCTCGCCTGATGCTCCGCCTTTCTTCTTATGACGAAATTTACTTATGGTTTGATACAGCGTATCGGGACGGACATCAAACTGAACCGCAATTCTGTCGATGCTGATTTTCAGCGCCTTTAGCTGCGGCTCATGTTTCAGGCAGAGACGGGCAATGGAACTGACCGTCACCTTGCCGTCAGGCTGAAATTCACTGAGCCAGTTTGCCGCCGCAGGCGTCAGCACCAGCAGCGCGGCTTTCTTTCTTCGGCGCAATTCCGCCAGCTTCTTCGCTAAGGCGCCGACTGGCAGCGAAAAATGTTCCGCCAGCTGAAAATCGCTGATTTCGTGCTGTTTAATCTGCCGCTGCTGCTGCATACAGAGCCGGGCAACCGTATCAGGGGTGATATCGCCCGGCAGCTTAAGCTGCTCAAGCCACTGCTTTTGCTCCGCGCTCAGCCTCATCGACTGGTACTGCAGAGCTTTCTGCTGCAATTTGCGTATCTGATATTTCAGCACATTTTCTGACACGCCGTGGTACAAAATCAGATCTTCCCGACAGAGCTGGTTCTGTTTTAACGCCTCCTGCTGGTCAAGGCAGAAGCGGGCAATCTCCACGGCAGAGACTTTTCCTTGCGGGTCACGGCGCCATGGCCACTGGTCAAGCCACGTACGGGCTTTGTCAGTCAGTATGCGTGGTGGAATGCTCTGTTGCTTGCAGAGCCTGCCGATCTGTTTTTTTAGCGAGTAAACATTTATCTGGTGAAATGCTGCCAGATCGTTGACGATCACCCCCTGAGCCTGCAGCAGGGGCTGCTGGTTAAGCCAGAATGCGGCGATATCCACTATTCTCACTTTGCCATCTTCGTTCCGGCGCCAGCAACAGGTCTTAAGCCATTTTTCGGTTTCCGCGGTCAGAAGATATCCCTGACCAGAGGCGCCATGCCTGACCTCACGTATCCGTTTCTGCAGGCTGTGCAGTTTTATGGCGTGAAATTTTGCCAGCTGTGCCTGAGTAATACCGAACCGGATCAGCTCTGCTTCCTGCTGGCAGTAAAATTGCGCAATCGACCGGCCTCTGGCTTTTCCGGAGAACGGTTTTTTCAGCGCATGTCGTTCCAGCCATAGCTGTTGTTGCCCGTTAAGTGGTTCAACCGGCAGGATTTCTCTTTTCAGTCCGGCGATGGTGATCGTCAGCGATTTTGCTGAGATGTTAAACCGGCCGGCCAGCAGTGCCGGCGTAATACCCAGCCGGTTAATCTCTGTTTCATGGTCTGTAAAGATCTTCGCCACCTTTAGCACCACCACCTTACCCAGCGCGTTGCGTGGCGCGGGTTGTTGCTGTAGCCATTGCTCTGCGGCCGCTGTCAGCTTGTCAGCGGCTGGCTGGTCGGCGATGTTTACCCTGCTGCCGCTCAGGGGGTCGACCGGCGGCAGGCTGGCTTTATTCTTTTTCAGCGTGCGCTGATGTTGCGAAATGACGTTGCTGTGGCGCGCCGCATGATCTTTTGCCCGCTGCAGCAGCGAACGTTTTCTGAGCAGGGCGGAGGGTGATGCGGCGGGTTCGGCATTCATCCCGGCAGCGGGCTGGAGGGTGGCTGACAATAAGGCAGAAAAATTCGGCGGCGATCTGAATGCGGATGGTGGCGGCGGGTAAAAAAATACGGCAGGGGGATAGTGATTCGCCGGCGGGAGAGGTGCAGGGTACAACAGCGGTTGCGCGCTAAACTGACGGTGGCGCTGATAGCTCGCCGCTGGTAGTGGCAACGCGGCAGTTAAGGACGTCAGCGAGGTCAATGCTATCTGGCTATTGCCCGCCTGGGCTAACCCTGCTATGTGGGTTGCGCTGACAGAGGTGGCAGCAGTGGCTGTCACTGGGCAGCGGGACAGGTCGCGATTGATTATGCTTTCCATGCATTTCTCCGGACATTAAGTTGGCGGTATCAGGTTTACCAGCTGCGTACGTAAATCGGCGCTGGCCTGCCATATAAAGTTTTTTATCCCGCTACGCAGCCACTGGCCGTATTGTCGGATCAGCGCAGCTGAGGGTGGTGCCGCTTCCCGGGCCAGTAACGCGGTGGCGGCGGCTTCCGTCATACAGAAACCTGAACGCGGAATGGCCTGAAAATAGTTATCGCCACCGGAGATGACCTGAAAGGATTTTCCATCCGGCATCAGGGCAAAACTGACATTGCCGCCCGCCGGTAACCAGCAATGGTAATGATTTCTGCCATTATTCTGAATAACCGCCAGCGGGCGGGTTGATTGCAATGCTACCGTCGGTTCTGTGATCTCGCCGCTGGTCGAATCAATAACCCGGATAATAATATTATCCCGGTCAGTGATAACCAGGCAGGCGTTCTTCTGGCGGAATAAAGTACTTTGCGCCATCAGGCGTGGCATAATTTCAAATGCCGGTGCGGTCCAGCTTTCCGCACGATCGATATTATCAATCAGCCATACCAGGGGCGGATATTCATCCAGCGGCAGCATATCCGCCGGTTCTGGTTTAACCCTGAGTGGCCGGTGGATGCCGACATAATAATACTGGCCATAATCGGTTAATAACTCCTCTCCTGCGGCAATATGCCGATTGGCAATAAACGCAATAATATTTTTTCCTGCTTTTACCGCAGTGATATTATTCTTTGCCGAAGGAAGAACCCTGCCATCCGTACCGATCTCCGCAGTATTTATATAGGCCATATAGCCGTTACGCAGCTGGCCGCCGATGGCGGCATTTACCTGCAGTGACTTTTTTCTCTGTTGGCCTTGTTTGCGCCGGGCGCGCAGGGCCTGTAACTGGAAAGAATACATCGGAAAATTACTGTCGGCCTGTCTGGCGGCATCAGTGAACTCCTGCTTATTGTGGTATACCACCCCGGCATACAGCCCGACCATGGTGCCTTTCTCCAGCGCAATTTTCGCCACCAGGCCGGTACCTAATTGCGGGTACTGAAAATCAACCTGCAGGAAAAAATAGCCCTCCTGCTGAATTAACTGCTGTAAGGTGCCATTTTGCGCCGCGCATACGTGCTGGCGCAGCTGCTGCGTCGCCTTTTTGCGCTGCGCCGGCGTCAGCTTCAGGTCTGATGGCAATGGATGAAAACTGAGGGTGCCGGCATGGACCCCGGCCAGCAATTCGCGCAGCGGACCCTGTTCATATCCCAGCGCTATGTGCTCATCTTCTCTGGCAATCAGCACCGGCAGACGCTGAAATGCCCGTATCTCTGGCGGATACCATGGCCTGACGTCGTGATCGGCATCCGCTTCCTGTTTAACTGTCACCTCTGCCGGCGGCTGTTTCTGTGTCGCCGCATCTTTGCTAAAAAATATTTTATGGGTCATGGTGGTATAATTGACATCGTAGTACACCGCCAGACTCGCCAGGGTGATATGGAGTTTTTTTATCTGCGCTTCATTTCGCCGGTAAAATTCGGCCACGCTGTTTGCTGCAACCACCCCGTGCCGATCGGTTTCCAGCGTGTGTCCGGCAAGCCAGATTTCAGCCGCGACAGTCAGTTTCAGATCGCCGGATTTAATCATCAGTTCACTGATGTTTCTTGACAGGTACTCAGGTCGAAAGCCATACCAGAGCGCCAGACCGCTTTTACTGATACTCAGCCGTTGTATCTCTGTTTTGTGCTCCAGGTAGTACTCGGCGACCTCCCTGGCGGTTACCTGAGTATCCGGAGTTTTCTTCAGCGAGGTGCGCTTCAGCCATGTTTGCGCCTGTGCGTTTAGCTTTAAATCATGGCGGGCATACGCGGTATTGATTTTGTTGATCTTAGCGTTTAATGCACAAGGTGTTTGCTGATGATAAATTGCCAGGTCATCGCGGGTTATGTGGTTTTTTTTTAGCTCGGTTTTATTATCAAGATAGAATTTTGCAATGCTCTCCAGCGGGATTTTACCGTCCTTATCCGCCGGAATAGTGTATTTCTGCAGTTTTTCAATGATCTCATCGGTTATCTCCCGGGTCCCTCCCTCGCGGCTCTCTTTGATATAACGAATGCGCGTCGACAGTGAACCCGGTGTGATATCATAGAGATCGGCCAGCGCGCTCAGGGTGATTTTAAATTGTTTAATTTTGCGGTAATTATCGAGATAGAATGACGCCAGCATGCTGATTTTTACTTTGCCATTTTTAATCTTCTCCAGCTGATGCTTGCTCAGCCATTTCTCGGCCGCCACTGACAGTTTGCGGGCGATGCTCTTCTGCCCGGGCTTTAATTCATTTATTCGCTTGTTTAATGTCGTGGTTTTTATCTGGTTCGCTGCTGCCAGGTGGGCATAAGTAATATTATAATCGGCAAGTTCTGCTGCCTTATCATAATAAAATTTTGCCACATCCCTGACGGTGACCTTGTCGGCTTTGCTGGCGCTAACCGGATTTTTTTCCAGCCAGTTTTGTGCCTGTACACTGAGTTTCTCCAGCGGTAGCGGGGTTCTTTTAAGGCTGCCAATGATGGTGGACAGAGTAAGCCTTTTCAGATGGTAGTGATCGGCGAGCAGATTACGCGTAATACCCAGTTTGCCGAGCTGTTCTTCGTTGGCGATAAACAGTTGCGCCACCTTCAGCGCCTGTATTTTCCCGCGTGCGGTCTTGGCTACCGCATGTTGTGTCAGCCATTTCTGCGCCTGCGCACTCAGGCCACCCGCGCAGGTCTCCGGCCCGGCTGACTTTTTCTTTTTTGCTTCACTCGCTTCACTCTCCTTTGTGGCGCACGGCGATATGGCGGCATGGATTTTTTGCGCGATTTGCTGGCTGAGCGGGATTTTATGGTTTTGCAGCGATAAATTATCCCTTGCCAGCTGATGCAGTTTTCGCTCTGTCGCCGGATTGCCGCTAGCGGACCGCCGCTGACAGAGACTTTCGCTGACTGGCAAAACGGCGGTGAAAGCCGGCGGTAATGCGGGCTCAGGTTGTGGTCGCAAAGGTAATCCAATGTCCCGGTGAATGGTTGTTCGCTCTGGCGCTGAGCGCGCGCCTTGCGCGGTCAATGGCGGGAGGGAGCGAACCACCGGTTGTTCTGCCGCCGGAGGAATGTTGATAGCGGGTAAGCGGCTGTTAGTAATCCGGGTTAGCTGTGGCAGGGTTTTGCTGTGGGAAGAGTATCTCCTGAGGTTATCGCAACTTGTTATCGCGGATGAGACAATATTATTTGTTCTTTCCATGGATTTCTCCTTGCGGCAATCTTAATCAGTATTTCCATTATGATAACAACGCTCAGCGAGCCGGCTCACCTGCGGGTATCTGCCGGTTCAGTGGTGTCAGTACTGTCGGTATTAATCGCTGTCACTATCACTGCCCATCGGTTCCTGTTTGATACTCACCGGTTGGTGTTTTTTAACGCAATATTTAGCCCCGTAATCGGTTAACAGCACGCTGCCTTTTTTGATCTCGCAGGTCGTGATAAAGGCGACAATATGATGTCCGGCTTTGACCGGAGTGACATTATTGGCCGCTGAATGTAGTACTTTGCCACTGGCCGCTACGCTGGCAGTATTGATATGGGGAGAAAGCCCGGTGCGTAAATGACCGCCAATCGCTGATTTCACTTTAGCCGGGCGTTTATTTTTTCCGTCAGCCTTTTTTCGTGGGCGTGTACTGTGGTATTCAAAGGCATATAGGGGGAAACTACAGTCAGCCTCTGCGGCGGCTTTCTCATATTGCTCATTAGTGGTATAGACAAAACCTGGATAGGGTTCCAGTATAAATCCTGGCGGCATATCTTTCGTGGCGATCACTCCCCAGCCTAATTCCGGCTGTTCTTCATCCCGGTATAACGCATAGTTTCCCTCCTGTTTAATTAGCTGATTCAGCGTGCCATTCTGGGCTGCCTGTACCAGCATTTGCAGACGCTGCCGGGCTTCGCCGCGGTAAGCATGCAGTGCGGCAGGAAATTCAGTAAAGTTAAGCGTGTCGATATTTACCGTCGCCAGCTTTTCCAGTAGCGGCCCCTGCTTATAACCCAGAGCAATCAGTTCATCTTCGGGTTGCATATGCAGCGGAAATTCTTTCTGAAATAACAGCGATAACGGATACCACGGGCCGACACCCTCATCGGCATCCGGATCCGGTTTGGCGGCCGTTGTCACCTGCTGCGCCAGCGTCGGTTCCGCTGGTGGTTGCCGGGTGTATATCCGGTAAGTCAGGGCGCCATAAGTAACCTTAAAGTGCGCCGCCAGCATGGTGAGAGTAATGTTAAAATGCTTTATCTGCTGATAATGCTGCCGGTAAAATTCGGCAACGCTTTTCGCCAGCACCCGTCCGTTTTTGCTCTGCTTCAGCCGCTGCCCGCTAAGCCAGATACGGGCTGCTGCGCCGGGTTTTAAGCTCAGGCTTTCTATTTTACTGATGTGGTAATTTAGCTGGTTGACGCGCAGGGAAAAGTAGATATTCAAAGCTTCGCGGGTGATTTTTTGCTTTTTGAGTTCCTCACGGTTATTAATATAGAATGCTGCCACTTCTGTAGCCGGAGTATTACCTTCGCTATCCTGCGGCAGTGAAGTTTTATCCAGAAAGTTAACCACTTCATCGGTTAATTCCCGCCTGGTGGAAGTCGGGATGCTGGCTTTTCTTATTTCATGTATGCGCGACCATAGTGCTTTAGGTGAAGTATCATACTTCTCTGCCAGCGCCGGTATGGTTATTTTTAACTCTTTCATCGTGCGGGTGTTGTTCAGGAAAAATCTTGCCAGATCGGCATTTTTAACTTCTCCGTTCTCATCCCGATCTGGCGGGGTATATTCCAGCCAGGTTAGTGCAGCCTCTGATAATTTACGACATCTCCCTGCAGAATGTGCATTTAATGCATAAATGCCTTTCTTCAGAGAGTTATGGTCTATCTGGTATGATTTCGCCAGATGAGCAGAGGTGATATTGAGCTGAGCCATTTCTTCCGACATAAGAAGATATTGCCTGGCAATCTCTTTTATGGTCAGCGTTTGCTCTTCATCAGGGATCATGCGGTTATTTTCAAGCCACTTCTCTGCTTGTGGCGTCAGAGCGGGTAATGGCAGACTGTTTTTCTTTTCCAGGGCTACCATGGTGGAAATGGTAGTGATGGGAATATGGTAGATCCCGGCAAGATGGCTACGTGTGATGCCATAGTGGCGCATCTGATCTTCATGTTGGATAAACAGCCTGGCGACATCCAGTGCCTGGGCTTTCCCCAACGCGTTTTTCGATAGCGGCAATTTCTCCAGCCATTGCAACGCTTCCGGGCTTAATATGCGCTGAGATTTGGCGCCACGTTTTTTTTGGTTTTTTATCCGTTGCTGCGCATAAGCCAGTAGCGGGCCGCCACGGGATGTTGATACTGACGGCACTGCTGCTGGCTGGTTGTCGGTGGCGGCAGCGGCAGCTATCGCTGGCAAGGGAATGCTCGCCGCGGCGGTTAGCATGGTTGCCGGCCTCGCTGGCATTGCAAAAGAGGGCGGCTGACCGCTGCTGACAGCGGCATGGCATCTTTTCCCTGGCGGCAGCAACGGACTATTATTGGCCAGAGGTTTCGCTAACTGGCTCTGCGCCTGGCTGCAGGCTGGCGTCGCAGAGGGTAACAGCAGACGGGTCAGTGTCGGGAATAATTCACTATTTCTTACCGCGGTAGTGGGTAAGCCGGCCTTTCCTGATGCATCACCGATGACGTTAGGTGCGTAGTGCACTAAAGCAGGGTGGTTTATTTTTTCCATTCGTTTCCCCGGTATTCGTCCCGCTGTTTTTTACGCGGGCTGCCATATTTTCCGCCGCCTGCATCATATTGCGAACGCACTATTTGTTTCAGCAATAGATAGCATCGGCGTATTAACTGAGAGCGGCAGAGCGTATAAAGGCAGGTTTTACGCCACTCCCCTCACAGGTTTTATGCGCCGATTTATCTGGTCTCGCTTATCGGGGCGGCCAGCTCTGCCAGGGCCTCAGGTGACGCCTGCAGGATAAACTTTTTAATTTTCCGGCGTAGCGCCTGCCCGTGCTTAGCGATAGTTTGTTCTGACAGAGGGGGTCTTCCCCGCTCCAGCAGCGCGGTGGCTGCCGCCTCGGTCATACAGAAACCTGAGCGGGCGATCGGCTGCAGGCGGTTTTCGCCGCCGGGCGTTACCTGGAAATCCGCCGCCACCTGGCTGAAGCTGACATTGCTACCTTTTTTTACTGACAACCAGCAGTTGTAATGATGATCGTCATCATGCTGCATGACCGCCAGCGGGCGGCGTGACTGCAGCGCCTCTGCCGGGGAGACCGGCTGCCCGCTCAGGGAGTCAGTGACCTGAATAATCGTTCCTTGCCGGTCAGTAATCACCAGGAGGGCTTTTTTATTGCGGAATAACGGATTTTGCGCCATCAGTCGCGGCAGCGCTGCAATGGCGCTGTCCACCCAGGCATAGGGGTTATCAATATTGCTGGCCAGCCAGATCAGCTGCTGCTGGCCGGTCATCGCGGGATCTTTTTTTATCAGCACCGGCTTATGCTGCTGCATAAGATAGTGCGGGCCATAATACAGGCGCAGTTTCTGCCCTTTTTTTACCGGCTGGTTGGTTATCAGGGCAATAATATTATGTTCAGCCTTAACGACAATAAGGTTATTGTCTTTCGAGGCCAGTGCTTTCCCTGTTTTCGACGATTTTGCCGTATTGATAAATACCGCCGGTCCGGTTTTATATCTGCCATCAATCCCGGTGGTAACAACGCGTTTACTGTGAATGGCTTTATCGTCTTCGTCGGTCAGCGGGCGGGAGTGGATTTCAAAGGCATAATCCGGGAAGCTGCTGTCGGCAGCAAAGGCAGCCTGATGGTAAGCTGCTTCATTCTCATACAGAATGCCGGAATAGATGGCCAGCACAAACCATTGCGGCAGATCTTTCAGCGCTATCTGTTCCCAGCCCAGCTGTGGGTTTTCTTCATCACGGAACAGGGTAAAATAGCCCTCCTGCTGCATCAGCGAGTAGAGGGTGCCGTTCTGTGCCGCCTGCACCAGCAGCCGACAGCGCTGTTCTGCAGCATTCAGCCGGGCAGCGTTACGCTTCAGCCGCAGTGGCGCCGGAGGGTCAATAAAACTGACCGTATTGATATCCACGCTGGCCAGCTTTTCGCGCAACGGACCCTGCTGATGGCCCAGCAGGATCAGTTCATCTTCTGGCGGGATCTGTACCGGCACATCCGCATAGCCGGCACTGCGCTGCCGCAATCCCTCATTCCACACCGTTACGTCATCAGCGGCGTTACTATCAGGCTCCTGCTTAATGGCGATATCTGCTGAGACGGCGGTTGTCGCTTCTCCTGCCGCCCTGATTAATGCCAGCTTTCTGCTAAAAGTAACTACATTAAAGCCAAAATATCTGGCTATCTGTAACTCGCTAATTTGCAGCTGATTGATCTGCTGTGAGTTCTCTGCACAGAACGTTGCCACCGACGCCGCGCTGATATGCCGCTTTTGTTTCTGCTTTAGCTGCTGCTTTAGTCCCTCGAGGAACATTATCGCCTGCGGTGTCAGCATCATTGTCGCTAACCTGTGCTGCTCCTGGAATAGCGTTTTCTGGCTCCATACCCGTTCGGGAGACAGGCCAAACAGGCCGGACA
Organism: Pantoea sp. B65; assembly: GCF_047308185.1. Lineage (NCBI taxonomy): Bacteria > Pseudomonadati > Pseudomonadota > Gammaproteobacteria > Enterobacterales > Erwiniaceae > Pantoea > Pantoea sp. B65. The sequence continues at coordinate 194,963 of NZ_JAHXPU010000044.1, read as the reverse complement.
GGGACCCGATGCTGATACCCAGTGATTTTAACTGATCCTTATGCGCCAGCCAGTACCTGGCAGCAGCATCAATGGTCCCCTGTCCGCCTTTTCGCTGGCTTAACGGGTGTTGCGCCAGCCATGTCTGCGCCTCTGCTGTCAGCTGCTGCGGGGCGTTATGGCTGGTGCTGCTCATTTTTAAACAGCCCATGCGGGTGATAAGAATCGGCCAGCTGATTTTGTAGTGTAAGGCGAGGTTTTTAATGCTGAAGTTTTCGATATGGCTATTAAGTTCTTTTTTCCGCGCCAGGTAAAAAACCGCCAGTTCATCTGGCGCCACTTTGCCGGATGGATTCTTTACTGGCCCATGCTTCTTCAACCATGCAATACCTTCGGCGGTCAGTTTCGACTCTTCCAGCTGGCGTATCCAGCTGTATAGCAAGCGGGTTGATATGCCATAGTGCGCAGCCAGACTGGGGACAATATATTTCTTACCTTTAAAGCTCTTATTGGCGTGATACAGCTCTGCAACATCTTTGGCTTCAGCGTTATCCTTCTCCGGACCATGCTGCTGCAGCCATTTAATTTCTTCCGTGGTCAGTTGCCGGCTTTCACACTGCGGTATCCAGTTATAGATTGAGGTACTGGCTACCTTGTAGTGCCCGGCAAGTACCGGAACACTGATCTTTTTATCCTTTGTGCGCTTCATGGCAATATAGAGTTTTGCAATTTCTTTGGCTGTCAGGCTCTGTTTTTGTGGCTGGTACTCTTCAAGGCATTTACTCTCTTCCGCGGTCAGCTTTGCCTGCGGCTTTTCCGCGCAGATATCCAGTTTTTTTATCTCAGTGGTCAGATCCTTAATCCTGACTCCGTGGTACAGCGCCATATCTTCACGGCTGATACGGTTTTTTTCTAAGACTTCCTGCTGTTCAAACCAGCGTTTTGCCACCACCGCTACCGCTACGGGTTCATTTTCCTGCCGCTGCCAGTTCAACTGGTCCAGAATCTTTTTGCTATTATCCGGAAGCATTCGGTGGATATTATCTTTTCTCTGACTTAATCGGTTGATATATCTGGAAAGCGGTCCGTAATTCACATCGAGATAGGTGGCCAGATCTTTTACCGTGATTTTTCTTTTTGTTAGCTGTTGTCGCCAGCTGAAATAGAAAGCGGCGATTTCCACTGAAGGTACTTTGCCGTATATTCCCGGTTGCCACGGGAACTGATCAAGCCAGCCTCTTTTTTCTGCCGCCAGCGTATTGCTGTAATGCGGCAATATGTTTTTCTGCGCGCGGATGAGCGTTTTCAGATTATGCAGCTGTATGCCATGTAATGCCGCCAGATGGGCGTCGGTGAGCTTAAGGCTGGTCAGTTCCGCCTGGTGAGCAACATAGAGTTTTGCCACCGCTTTGGCATGAGATTTTACCTGCGGGATGGTTTCTGCCGGATGTTTCGCCAGCCACTGCTGCTGGTTGGCATCGAGTTGTGCTATCAGGAGCCTCTGTTTCTTCAGTTCAGTGATGGAAGTGTTCAGCGATTCAGCTTTAACCTGATGAAACGCAGCCAGCTGCCACAGGGTAATGCCCAGGCGATCAATTTCGGTTTTATGATCGACAAATATTTTCGCCACGCTCTGCACCATCACTTTGCCAAATGGACTGACCTGCGCCGGATATTTTTCGAGCCATTCCTGTGCTGTTGCCGACAAATGTTGCCGGTTTTTTGCGCTGATTTGCCGTGGTTTTTTGGCTTTGCTGGGGATGTCGTCTTCAGCGCTTTCGCTCTCTTCAGCTACCGCTAAAAGCTGCATATCTGACGGACCCGGCGACGGTTCGGTTGTGTCACTCACGGCAGGGATCAGGTCGCGGAGATTCTGAGCCGCCGCGGCTGAGGTTGATAGCCGGGTATGGGCGCCGTGTGGCAATATGATCGCCGCGTTTTTGGCCTGGGCGCGGGCAAAAGCATGCAGCGCTCCGCCAGTGGTGGTTTTGATCCGCACGGCAGTTGCTGACGCTGAGCTGGCTGGCGGCAGATAATGAAAGCCGGCATCCACCGGCGGTGGAAGTCTTACCCGCAGAGGTAACGCCAGCGCAGCGGGCTGTTGTAACAGCGTTGCCGGATGATATCCCTCTTTCCCGCTCGCCGGGGCTGTTGCCAGTGGGTTTTTATAATTCTGTAACCAGGCAGCAAATTCACCGGGGGATTTGCTGCCTGGTTGCGCGGAATCCGCCGGTACCGCGGTTACCGTCAGCGGCAGCGTTAATATGCTATTACTGATATTGTGCGGGATGGCTAATGCTTTGTTTGCCACGTGGCGAGACGGGGCATTATTCCGCTGCAGTGCGGAGCTATTATCGACTTTTGGCATGCCGCTCTCCATGGGCTATTTCTGCTTATTCAGCGACAGATAGAATTAACAGGATGCCAGCAACGGGCAGTGTGATAAATATAAGTGAAGAGCGATAGTTAATCTTATCGCTTCTTTCCTGGCACACTGCTGCCGGGATTTATTGTCCAACCTTTTTTTCCAGCCGGCTACGGATATTGACGTCCGCCTGTTCGATAAACGCTTTAATTTCTGCGCGCAGCGCCTGCCCATTTTTATGCATCGCCTGCGCGGTACGGCCTCTGACTCCCCTGGACCGTAAAGCACTGGCGGCAGCCTCTGTCATACAGAAACCAGAGGGGGAAATCGCCTGCAAGCGGTTGCCGCAGCCTGCCGCGACCTGATAACTGCTGCCATCAGCCATCAGTGAAAAACTGACGTTGCGGAACGGCGCCCACCAGTAATTGTAATGATTGCAGCCGTCATTCTGTATCACTGCCAGCGTCCGGCGTGAATTCAGCGCCTCTTCCGGCTCTATAATATCGCCGGTGGCGGAGTCAATGACCCGAATAATAACCCCGCTGGCATCAGTGATAACCAGACAGGCATTTTTTTTGCGAAACATCGCGCTTTGCGCCATCAGTTCGGGCATCATCTCAAAAACCGGATCGCTCCAGGCATCCGGCAGGTCAATATTTTCCATCAGCCAGTTCAGCTGTGGATAGTGATCCAGCGGCACCGTTACTTCCGGATCGGTTTTAATTATCACCGGATTATGCCGGACGACGTAATAGTACTTACTATAATCAAGGCACAACTCTTCATTTGCTTCTACCGCGCGCCCGGTCATAATGACCAGAATATTATGTTCGGCCTTTACTGCCAGCAGATTATTCTTTTCCGACGCCAGTACTCTCCCGGTCTGTGATATTTCCCCGGTGTTGGCAAATATCATATCCCCTAATCGTACATGGCCACCAATCCCCGAGGTCACCATCTGGGGTCTTCTCCTGTGAGTACCGGCTTTTTTTCTGCTGCGTCTGGCACTGGTCTCAAAGAAATACTGCGATAGCGTGATGTCGCCCTTTTGGACCGCCTGCTGGTATTGCGTCCGGTTGGCATAGGAAACGCCGCGGTAAAAATCCAGCACCAGTCCTGGCGGCAATTTTTTTTTCGCAATCAGTCCGGTTCCTAATTCAGGATGTTGTTCATCCACGATTAAAGCATAGTGATTATCGGCTTTAAGCCGTGCATCTAAGGTTCCGTCCTGCGCCGCGGTGACCAGCTGACGAAGGCGGCGGGTGGCAGAGGCGACAATCGCCCGGTTGCGCTGCAGTGAGGGTGGGAACTGAATAAAATTAAGGGTGCCGGCATCGATAGTCGACAGTAATTCGCGCATCGGTCCCTGCTCAAGCTCCTGCGCAATTGCGGTATCTTCCGGTGGTATCAGCACCGGCCGGTTTCTGTTTTTAAAGCGCAGCGACGGGTCATTGACCATCCGGACTTCAATAGCAGTATCCGGTTCCTGTTTAATGACGGCTTCTGAGCCGGTTGCGGCGGTGGCTTCCTGCTCCGGCGGCGGTGAGGTTACCGTCGGTAGTTGTTTGATTTTTTTGCGTGTTTTTGATATCGCCTGGCTTAGTGAGGTGGGGGGGATATCAAAGCGTTGAGCGATGTGCACTACGCTGATGCGGTGTTGCTGGATCTGCTGTTGCTGCTCCAGACAATGGCGGGCAATGGTGACAATATTTACCTTGCCGCTTAACTGAAGCCGCATATTGCTAAGCCACTGCTGCGCCTCTGACGTCAATGACTGCTGCGATACTTTGAGGATTTTTTTTTCTTCGGCCAGTACCCGTATCAGCGTTTCAAAATTAAGGCCGAAACGTTTGGCGATCTGATAGTCGCTGATCCCCAGTTGCTTTAGCTGCTCCTGATGCTTTATGCACAACCGTGCCACAGCCGCGGGGCTGGCGTGCTCTTCATCATCATCATCATACTCTTCTTCCTGCTCCTCATTTTCGCTCTCCTCCAGCTTCAGGTTATCAAGCCATTTTTGCGCTGCCGGTGTCAGTTGCTCTGTCGCTAATCTCTGTTCCGCCTTACGTCGGGCGATCAGCGCCGACAGGCTTGAGGGGTGTACGCCGGTACGGGTAGCAAAGCTCCAGACACTGATCCCCAGTGACTTTAACTCAGCTTCATGCGCCAGCCAGAGATCGGCCGCGGCAGGATTGCTGATTTGCGGGTTTGCGTCTGCGGGTAAATGCCGGGTAAACCATTGAACGGCTTTCTCCGTCAGTACCGGGGTCTTACTGTTGCTTTTACTTCTTAATATATCGATACGGCTAATCAGCGCGGAGTAGGTGACTTTGTAGTGCAAAGCCAGGTTCATCAGGCTGAAGTTTTTCAGGGCGCTTTTCAGTTCCTTTTGATTCGCCAGATAAAACGCCGCAATATCCTCCGGCACTGCTTTTTCGGATGGCCCGTTGACGTTAAGCCAGTTAATTTCCTCTCCTGTCAGTTTTGGCCCTTCCAGCTGATATATCCATTTATATACTGAGCCGCTGGGGATACCATAGTGTGCGGCAAGGCTCAGTACCGGAATTTTCTGTTGTTTTAACTCTTCACTGGCAATAAAGAAATCAGCAATATCCCTGGCCTGGATATGGTCTCCCTGCGGCCCATATTTCTCCAGCCACTCTTTTTGTACTTCACTGAGCTTTGGGTTGGTGCCCTGTGCCATCTTCTGTCGTTTGCGTATATTATAAAGCAGGTCTTTAAACGGAATATGGTGGTAGTTGGCCAGATCTTCTTTGGCAATATTATTTTTTCTTAACGCCTGCTGCTGGTCAAACCAGAACTGGCCAATATAATCCAGCACCGCGTTGCCGTCCTGGTCTCTTCTCCAGCGCTGCATATCCAGCCATTGTCTGGCTTTATCGGTTAATATCCGCTTCTTCGCTGCGGTTTGTTGCCTGAGCCTGCTGACCTCCTTTGCCAGCATGTCGACTTTTACGTCGTGGAATAACGCCAGATCCTTGAGAATGACTCCCTGTTCTTTCATCTCCTGCTGCCGGGAAAGAAAGAAAGTGGCGATTTCGCTTATGGCGACGTTGCCGTCAGCGTCCTGTTGCCAGTCAATGTCAGCCAGCCAGCTTCTGTTCTCCTCTGTCAGGGTATGAACCAGACCTGCCTGCTGATTCCGCACATCGCGTATCCGCTTCTGCAGGCTGTCCGGTGGGGTTCCGTAGAATTCCGCCAGCTGTGCTGAACTTATCCCGGTGCTCACCAGCTCCGCTTCCCGCGCACAGTAAAATTTTGCCACCGCTTTGCCTGTCGCCTTCCCGGGAGGGCTGGCTTTCATCAGGTTGGCATTCAGCCAGTTACGCTGTCTGGCGGTGAGTTCCGGTATCGGCTGGGTGGTTCGTTTGATTTTATATACCGTTGCCTCCAGAGATTCAGCGGCGATGTCGTTAAACAGCGCCATCTGTTTTTGTGTGATATTTAGCCGCTTAATGACTTTTTCATTATCGATATAAATTTGCGCCGCGTCCTTAACGACCACCCTGCCAAAAGCATTTTTGGGCGCCCGATGGTTTTCAAGCCACTGCCGGGCTTTGACGGTCAGCGTCTTCAGCCCGGCCGGTTCTGTGGCTGCTTCCGCTGCCGGCGGCTGTTTGCGGTTTTTTTTCGCCTGGCTGGCGGCGTTATTTCCCGTCTGCTGGTGATGCCGCTTAGCCATCAGTACGCAGGTCGTTTTATATTTTTCATCCAGCTGACTGATATCCAGCGTCAGCGATTCTGTTAGCAGCAACATGGCATGGGCATGAGCAATTGCATCGGATAGCTGTTTTACCGTCACCGGATTTTCCGTGCAGGCTTCTGTTGGTGGGATGTTTTTATCGACCAGCGAGAAGAACAGGCTGGAAAGCTGCTGTTGTACCTGCGGTGAGGTATTTTCCAGTAAGGTATCTGCAGGTAACGCGTCGGAAAGGGTTTGCAGACCGCTAATGCGTTTGGGGCTTTTGCGTGGTGTGGACGCTATTTCTGCTAACGCAGTACTTAATTGCTGGTTAGTTCGCGCTGTATTCGATGCGTCGTCGGCTGCGGCGGCAGAGGAAAGCAGGGCAGGAGAGGTATCTTCTGCCATAAGCTGGATTATTTTTAATTTACTACTGTTTTGCACCGGGTGTTTTTTGGCATAACAGTGCAGCGGTCGGTTTTCTCCTGGCCAGATAGCAGCATTGGCAATATTAAGCGGCGCCGGGGGGCAGTGGTCCGGTTTGCGGGCTGTTGCTGAGCAATCCGCGGGTGGAGCCGTATAGTTTGGCCGGCAGGTGATGTCGCGGCGAGGGAGGTTTTCCGCTGAGTATGCGAATGCGGCGGCGCATAATAACTGTGGCGGGGAAGCGTTTTTTTGCGCGATGAACTGGCTTATTTCTGGCAGGGGGCGATGTAATAAGCTGCTCTGGTGCAATACCTGTGAGCTATTGCTGGCGCTTGTCACCGCTTTCAGGGGGACATCGCTATTGCGGCGGCGGACAAGACGATTTGCATCTTCTGACCGGGATATAGAATTATTACTGTTGTTATTATTTACACCATCCATGTCTTTCTCCTTTCTATCACTTTTCATGATTTTTTCATCAGGAGATTGTCATATTATTTTATTGCCAGATAACATAATCCGCTCATTCTGAGACCGATGGACTGATAGCAGACAGGGAAGGTGAGAGCGGTGATTAAGATCAGCGCTTTTTATCAGGGGGCGGAGGGGGGCCGGGCAGCTGAACCGCTTTTTAAATCGCTACCGTTATATCCATCTTTTCAGCACGTCATAACTGAGTTGATAAAAATTAGCCAGTTGCTGCGCGGTAATACCAGGCATGGACCGCCGATGCTTGCTTCGATAGTAGAAGCCGGCGACATTCCGGCTTGTGCCGTTATGCGGCATAAAGTTTTCCCTGGGCCATTGAGCCTGGGCTGAGTTCCGGCGTTGGCGGCGCTACCCCGCCGGGTAAGCCGGGTTAATAGATAGCATTTATCAGATCTTTATATTCAAAACCGTAAAACAGGGCTATGTATTCTATCCTGATACCGAGTTCGTAAAAGCTTTTTTCAGGCTGTTTATATAGCGAGGCGACGCTCATTCATTCAGGATGACCATCAGGGGATTTATCTGGCGGAAGTTGCTCAAGCCATTTCAGTCCCTCTGATGAGAGATTGTCTTGTAGCGATTTTTTAGATAACTCTCAAGCGGGTCGCATGGGCGGAAATAAAGCCACCGGCAGTGCCGGTGGCCTGAAACATTATACCAGTGACTTCAGCCGGTAGATCCACTCCAGCGCCTGACGCGGTGACAATGAGTCCGGGTCCAGCGCTTCCAGCGCTTCAACCGCTGGTGAGCTCTCGGCCACCAGCAATGGCAGCTGGGCGCCATCGGTGCTGGAGGCGGCCGCGCTACCTGACAGCGCTTCCAGCTCTTTCAGCTTCTGTCGTGCGCGTTTAATCACATCCTTCGGCACGCCGGCCAGTAAGGCTACCGCCAGACCATAACTCTTGCTGGCGGCCCCTTCCTGCACGCTGTGCATAAAGGCGATGGTGTCGCCATGCTCAATCGCGTCCAGATGGACATTAACCACCCCTTCCATTTTCTCCGGCAGGGTGGTCAGTTCGAAATAGTGGGTGGCAAACAGCGTCATCGCCTTAATGCGGTTCGCCAGACTTTCCGCGCAGGCCCAGGCCAGCGACAGGCCATCATAGGTGGAGGTGCCGCGACCAATTTCGTCCATCAGCACCAGACTGTATTCCGTGGCATTATGCAGAATATTAGCGGTTTCGGTCATCTCCACCATAAAGGTAGAACGGCCGGAGGCAAGGTCGTCCGCTGCTCCGACGCGGGTGAAAATACGGTCGATGGGGCCGATAATCGCCTGTTCCGCCGGAACAAAGCTGCCGATACTGGCCATCAGCGCGATAAGTGCCGTCTGACGCATATAGGTACTTTTACCGCCCATATTCGGGCCGGTGATGATCAGCATGCGGCGCTGAGGCGACAGGCTCAGCGGGTTGGCAATAAACGGCTCTTTCAGCACCTGCTCTACCACCGGATGACGTCCGCCGGTTAACTTAATGCCGATTTTATCGCTCAGCTGTGGACGGGTATAATTCAGCGTCCAGGCGCGTTCCGCCAGGTTGGACAATACATCCAGCTCCGCCAGCGCGGCGGCACTGAGCTGCAAGGCTTCCAGATGGGGCAGCAACAGGTCAAATAGCTGTTCATATAACCCTTTTTCCAGCGCCAGCGCTTTCCCTTTCGACGTCAGCACTTTATCTTCGTACTCTTTCAGTTCCGGGATGATATAGCGTTCCGCATTTTTCAGCGTCTGCCGGCGCACATAGTTAATCGGCACCAGATGACTCTGCCCGCGGCTGACCTGAATATAGTAGCCATGCACCGCATTAAAACCGACTTTAAGGGTATCCAGACCCAGTTTTTCGCGCTCGCGAATTTCCAGACGATCAAGATAATCGGTGGCGCCATCGGCCAGCGCCCGCCACTCATCCAGTTCGGCATTATAACCGGGGGCAATGACGCCGCCGTCGCGCACCAGCACCGGCGGTGAGTCGATAATGGCGCGCTCCAGCAGATCACGCAGCTCATCAAACTGCCCCATCTGCTCGCGCAGCGTCTGCAGGTGCTGTACTTTGCCCGGCTGCAGCTGCGCACGTAACTCAGGCAACTGCTGGAAAGCGTGACGCATGCGCGCCAGATCGCGCGGCCGTGCGGTACGCAGGGCGAGTCGCGCCAGAATCCGCTCTAAATCACCCACCTGGCGCAGTGCCGGTTGCAGTTCCGCCGCGGCCTCCTGAAGCGCTTCAATACTTTCCTGGCGATGATTGATCATCACCGCATCACGTAGCGGCATATGGAGCCAGCGTTTCAGCATGCGGCTGCCCATTGGCGTCACGGTGCGGTCCAGTACCGAAGCGAGGGTATTTTCACTGCCGCCGGCGAGGTTTTGCGTGATCTCCAGATTGCGCCGCGTCGCGGCATCCATAATGATGCCGTCCTGCTGGCGCTCCATGGTCAGAGAACGAATATGTGGCAGGGAGGTGCGCTGCGTGTCTTTAACATACTGCAGCAGACAACCTGCGGCACGCAGCGCCATATGCGCCTGCTCCACACCAAAGCCGCTCAGGTCGCGGGTACCAAACTGCATATTTAACTGCTGGCGTGCGGTATCGGGTTCAAATTCCCATAACGGGCGCCGCCGCAGGCCGCGACGATGGTCGATCAGCTCCATCGCGGCAAGATCTTCCGGGTAGAGCAGTTCGGCAGGGTTGGTGCGTTGCAACTCCGCCGCCATGGTCTCTTTATCCGTCGGTTCCGCAAGGCGAAAACGGCCCGAGCTGATATCGAGGGTGGCGTAGCCAAAACCGCGCGGGCCTTGCCAGATGGCCGCCAGCAGATTGTCCTGCCGCTCCTGCAACAGTGCTTCATCACTGATGGTGCCGGGGGTTACAATGCGCACCACTTTACGTTCAACCGGACCTTTACTCAGCGCCGGGTCGCCGATCTGTTCACAGATAGCCACCGATTCCCCCAGCTGCACCAGTTTGGCCAGATAGTTTTCTACCGCATGGTAGGGGACGCCGGCCATCGGGATGGGTTCACCGGCGGAAGCGCCTCGTTTAGTGAGCGAAATTTCCAGCAGCTGCGAGGCGCGTTTGGCATCGTCATAAAACAGCTCGTAGAAGTCGCCCATCCGATAAAACAGCAGAATATCGGGATGCTCTGCTTTCAGACGAAAGTACTGCTGCATCATTGGGGTGTGGGCATCAAGTTTTTCTGTACCAGTCATAGGGTTACCAGCTTCAGTCCGTTGAAAGTAAAGTTAGTTGTGATTTTGTTGTCATCATTAGGCATCACAGAGTCTCGTTAAAAATCAGTCAATCTGGCGCTGGCTGCGTTCAGGTTGCAGCCGGGCTGACATATTACCTAATGCCAGCAGGCTATCGGTGCTTTTGCACCGGCTATACTAGCCCAGCGGGCAATCGGCTGTCACAGCTAAAAACGGAAATCATACCGTAAAAATCAGATGTAACCGGAAGTGGGGTTGCGGAGGGATAAAGCTAATATGGACCGGCAACATCGCTGCGCATCAGGTTGGGGTATGGCTGATAGGTAGCTTAGTTCTGACTGGTAAGTTAAATCATCGACGGCTAATACAGCGCCCCGGATGCGAGGCGCTATGATCATCAGAAGTCGTAACGCAGACGCACCAGGGTCATATCACCCAGGTTGTCGGTGCTGGAGGTCAGCACATGTTCCACATCGGCGCGGAAGCCGTAGTCGAACTGGAAGGTAACACCGACACCGTTATCAATACGCTGATAATCACGGCCAGTGGCGTATTCCAGACGGTCGCCCATAAAGTAAGGCATCACAGATTTCAGCGCATACTGGCCAACCGGGACAGTATAGCCAGCCAAATACTCAATGCCCCAGGCATCACCGGCAAAGTAGTTGTTAACATCAACTTGTTTGGTGGTCAGGAAGTTGCTGTACCAGCCGCCGCCAAAGCTCAGCGTCCAGTTGTCTGGTTTCCAGCTCAGCGCGGTACCAATAATGTTCTGGTCGTACTCTTTGCTGCTGTTATCTGAAGGATCACGCATTTCCGCCTGGGTGTAGTTCCACGCGGTACCCCAGCTGAGATCTTTGGTCAGATGATAATCAACACCCAGCGAGCCGCCGCCTTCACGTTTGTAGCGCAGACCGTTGCCCGGCAGATATTCATCATCGCTGAACAGATAGGAGACGTAGACGTCAGCGTCGCCAAAGCTATTTTTGTACTTCAGCATATTGCGTGAACGGTAAGAACCGTCGTAGTCGCCATTAATACCGTTACCTGGTGCCTGCGCCACCATGTCGTAATCCCAGATATCGGTTTTCGCGCCTACCACATCATAATAGGTACTGTTTTGCTTACCATAGGTCAACTGGCCCCAGGTTTTACTTTTCAGGCCGGTATATAACATACGGCGGCTGGTATCATTGGCGCCATCGGCGTAATGCTGATCCCAGTCAAACAATGCCGGAATATTAACACCCAGTTCATAATAATTTATCCAGCTGATATCATCGAATAGATAATAATCACTGGCAAAGCGGAAACGGGTGCCGCCATCAAAACCATTACGTTTATATGAACCATTATCACCGCCGCCTGTCATATTATTGAACTGAGGACGGATGCTGCCACCAACGGTAAAGTTGAGGCGGCTCAGCGGGTCTCCCGCCTGTGGATCCTGTTTTAACAGGGTTATCTCAGCATGTGTTGCAAACGAGGTGCTGCCTACCACCAGGGCTAAACCAATCACCTGGCTTAAAACGCGTAATTTTATTGCCATTATTATACCTGCTTAACTTTGCCACAATTAATAACGCACCGGCGTTAATCTTTTTTATTTAGCGGAAAATATTCCGCCCTCTCGCTTATACTCCTGTGAAAGGAAAAGTAATTAGCAAAATGCGCTTACGCACATTATGCTAAAAATAGCACTTTTAGAGTTTGGGTTATTTAAAATATAAAATTAGGGAAGGTAAAATATGCGGAATAAAATATGAGCAATAATTTAACTTATATCATTGTCCCGGCAGTATCGTTGCGTGAGCCCAGCTCTCAGGCATAAGCGGGATTTGGCTGCGCGGATAGCGTCACCCGCTTATCACAAACTCGTTTTACCTTTACGCCACAGGTTGTGCCGCAATAGCCAGGGATGCGCCACCGCAATAAAAATGCCGCTGACGATCAATCCGGCCCCCCACAGTTTGCCCTCATCAAGTTTCTCACCCAATATCGCGACGCCCATCAGCATCGCCAGCGCCGGACTGAGCAGCGACCAGGGGAGGATCTGATTAACCGGATACTTTTTTAACAACCAGTACCAGAGCGAGTAGGCCAGCAGTGAGGAGCCAAAGGCACTGTAGAGCACGCCAAGCCAGCCGCGCCAGCCAGCCGACAGCAGTGAATGCAGTTGATGATGTTCGGTGAGCAGCGAACTGAGCAATACCCATGGAATAGCAAATAGTGACAGCCAGCCAGTCATCGCCAGTGGCGCGATCGGCGGTGAGCGCTTAATCAGAATATTGGTGCAGGCCCATCCGCTGGCGCTGACCAGCAGCAGAGCCGGACCGTGCCAGGAGAGCAGAGAGGGGCTGCCGGACAATACCATCACCCCGGCCACCGCCGCGCCGACGCCAATAATCTGCCGCATTGCGAGCTTCTCTCTCAGCCAGACGGCTGCCAGCACCATCGCCATTGGTGTTCCCATTTGTACCAGCACCGCCGCGCTACCGGCATCGGTATACTGCATGCCGAACAGTAGCAGGGCAAAGTGCACAAAACCAAAGGTGAAGGCCAGCAGGCATAGCAACGGCATCTGCTGGCGCGGTAGGGGATGAAATGGCACCAGCACTGCCGCCACAATGATAAAGCGTAACAACAACATCAACAGCGGCGGCAGTTCCATCAGGCCAAATTTCATCGCAATAACGTTGAATGCCCAGCCTGAAACTATTACCAGTAGGATCAGCACATCCTGAAAGGTGAGTTTTTTCAACGTCCGGCCATAACCGGTGTGCGCCGGTGATAGTCGCTTTCCTGCTGGAAACGGCTGGCGATAGCCATCAGTTGCTGCTCGCGGCCATCCGCGCCAATCAGTTGCATACCAATCGGCAACCCCGCATGATCAAACCCGGCGGGAAGACTCAGGGCAGGCAGCGCGGCAAGACTGGCCAGCGCGTTAAAACGCATATTGCCGGTGAGTACGCTGTCATCCTGATCGCCGATACGGACCTGGGTCTGACCTTTCAGTGGCGCGGTAAACGGCAGCGTTGGCGTCAGGATCACGTCGACCTGGCGGAACATTTGCAACATCTGCTGCCGCAGACCGGTGCGATAGCGCTGCGCCTGTAAATACTCCACTGCGCTGATCCCCAGCCCGGCTTGCAGCAACAGACGAACATCCTCACCATATTCATCGGCGCGATCCGCCAGCCACGCCGCGTGCAGTGCGGCGGGTTCGGCCAGATTGATTAACACCAGGGCGTTAACTGCCTGTTCCAGCCCGGTAAACGACAGGGTTTCACACTGCGCCCCGGCGGCACGGAACCACGCCACTAACTCATGATAAGCGCGCGCGACATCCGGTTGCACCGCTTCGCTATATTCACCCAACAACCCGAGCCGCAGGCCGCGCAGATCGGGCAGCGTGGTTGCCAGCGGGTCGCCAGTTAGCGCGCTGAACATCAGCGCACAGTCTTGCGCATAACTGGCAATTGGCCCGACGGTATCGAGGCTGGAAGCCAGCGGGAAAATGCCATCGGTGGCAATACGTCCCACGCCAGGCCGTAGCCCGGTGACGCCGTTCATCGATGCCGGCAGACGAATAGAGCCGCCGGTATCGGTACCGAGGGCGCCAAGCGCACTGCGTACTGCCGCCGCCACGCCGGAACCGCCGCTGGAGCCTGCCGGAATGCGCTGCGCATCCCAGGCGTTTCCGCTGGCGCCATAGTGCGGATTGTTGGTGGTACCGCCCCAGGCGAACTCATGCATATTGGTGCTGCCAATAATAATCGCTCCCGCCTGCTTCAGCCGCCGCACTACGCTGGCATCCTGCTCTGCCAGCGACCCGGCGAGGATCTGGCTACCGGCGTGCATCTCTTCCCCGGCCAGGGCGATATTGGCTTTGATGGCAATCGGCATTCCCTGCAGCGGCCCCAGATCGTAACCCTGTTCCAACATCAACTGGCTGGCCAGCGCCACCTGGCGTGCCTGATCAATATAGAGTGTGTTAAAGGCATTGAGATCGCGCGTGGCGACTTCGCGCGCCAGGCAGGCTTCCAGCAGTTCCGGAAAACTGAACTGCCGGGCGCGCACCCGGCGTCCGGCTTCGGCCATGGAATATTGCAGAATATCTGCCATCAGCACCCCTCCGTATCTGGCGTCACCGGTGGATGCAATGGCGAGACCCAGGCATTGGCCGACAGCAGCGTCGGCGGAAAATGGCGCGCGGCAAAGGCGGTGACCCCGGCCGCCCGTTGTGCACAATCGGCCAGCAACGGTAGCAATAAGGCGGCATCCGCCGGGCAGTAATGGTTAATCAGCGCCAGTCGGGCAGCAATTTCGTCAGTCATCGCCGTACTCCTTACTTAGTGCCCATTGCGTCAACGGCCTGTTTCGCTTTGCTGGCCAGTTCGCTATTGACGTTATTTTCATAAGAGGTGGCGGCCGAAGGATAAGCTTTGATGTTTTTGGCATACAGCGAGATATTCATGTTGTTATCCCAGGCTTGCTTCGACACCAGTACGTTTTCCGGATAGCCTTTGGCATCGATTTCACGCTGTACCGCTTTCTTCACCAGCTCCACCGGCAGGTTCGGGAAGTATTTGTGCGCAATTTCCACCGCCGAATCCGGATGACTGTAAATAAAACGTGATGCCTGTTCAAAAGCGGTAACCACGCCCTGAGCCGCCTGCGGGTTTTTATCAATATACTGTTGAGTGGTGGTCAGGCTGGAGAAGGCGAACGGATACCACGACTGGGCGGCAGAGAAGGAGTAAACCGCATGCAGGCCATTCTGCTGCTCGGCCATGCTCACCTGTGGCTCCACGGCCAGTGCATAGTCGGCGCGGCCTGCCGCCACCGCCGGGATCTCATTGCCAATCGCCACATGCACCAGTTTGACCTCTTTCAGGTTCTGCTGCTTGATCAGGTAACTCATAAACGCCCAGGTCGTATCGGGCTGTGGGCTGGTGACGACGCGTTTACCGGCGAGATGGGCCAGATTATCCTGCAGCGGCGTGTCGTCTTTGCCGAAGATAAACACGGTTGGCGCATTCTGTATCCCCGCCACCACCACGCCATTACCGCCATTCTCGCGTGATTTCGGCACAAACACCGGATCCTGAATCGAGAAGTCGGCTGAGCCGCCAATCACCGCGGCCCAGGATTGCGCGCCGCCCCCGCCGGTACTGATTTTTACTGCCACGCCCTGCTGCTTAAAGAAGCCCTGCTCCTGCGCCACATACAGCGGCAGGTACAGCAGTGACTGGAAAGCCTGGTTGATGCGAACCGGTGTGTCGGCGGCCAGTACCGACTGCGCGCAGAGCGCAGCCAGCAACGGAACAGCAGTGTACATACCGCGTAAACGAAAAGTTTTCATGTTTATTTCCTGTCCCAGGAGAGAAGAAGGCGTTCAATAAACGCCACCAGAGCGTTGAAACACAGCATCATCAGCATCACCAGCACGATGCCAGCCAGCACGATGTTCATACCAAAATTGGAACTGCCGAGCAGGATCATGTGCCCGACGCCGCTGTCTGAGGAGATGTACTCCCCGACAATGGCGCCCACCAGCGCAAAGCCGACGTTAAGACGCATCCCGGACAGCAC
Source organism: Pantoea sp. B65 (assembly GCF_047308185.1). Classification (NCBI taxonomy): domain Bacteria; kingdom Pseudomonadati; phylum Pseudomonadota; class Gammaproteobacteria; order Enterobacterales; family Erwiniaceae; genus Pantoea; species Pantoea sp. B65. Next base: position 179,198 of record NZ_JAHXPU010000044.1, on the reverse strand, counting down.
CCAGAGCATGGCCGAAGGCACCACCAGCTTGAGAAAAATGGTGCCGCGTCCGGCATTGAAAGAGCGCAGCAGGTTGATCAGGTCCGGGTCGGTACGTAACGCACCTTTATAGGAGGTGGTTAGCGACACCACCACGCAGGAAAATGCGACGATGACCACTTTGGAAAGCATTTCCGTGCCAAACCAGATAATGGTGATGGGGGCGACGGCGAGCACCGGGATGGCGCCAATCGCGGCGATAAATGGCGCGACCAGATCGGAAATAAAGCGTGAATACCACAGCAGCAGGCCGAGTACCGATCCGCCAATGGCGCCGACAGCAAAGCCAATCAGCGTTTCCAGGGTGGTGACGCGAATATCTGTCAGCATCTCCCCGGACTGGAATCGTGTTTGTAATACCTCCCAGACCTGTGACGGGCTGGAGAATAAAAAGGCATTGATCTTGCCGCCGCGTACTCCCAGTTCCCAGCCGGCCAGCAGAGCAACGACGATAGCGATCTGCAGGATAATCAGGGTGTATTGTCGCGCGCTCTGGGAGCGGAAAAAAGCTTCACGCGGCCGGCGTCCGGCTGCGCCGGGCACGCTCTGGCGTGATGAAACGCTGTTCATCTCCATGATGTCCTCATATCAGTCAGTTTACAGGGGTGGGCTGAGTGCCAATGCTGCGCCAGATACGTTCGTAATATTCATTGAAGCGTGGCGACAAGCGCCGTTCGGGGATCAGCAGGCTATCGGTATTGAGGTCAACGTGGATCTCCTGGACAATTTCACCAGGATGCGCCTTCATCACATAGACGCGGTCGGAGAGGGTCACTGCTTCTTCGATATCATGGGTAATGAAAATTACCGTCTTTTGCTGCTGCTTGACCACGCTGAGCAGTTCGCTCTCCAGGGCAATTTTCAGCGGATAGTCGAGCGCCTTATAAGCCTCATCCATCAGAATAATCTCCGGGTTGGTCACCATGGTTCGCATCAGCGCTACGCGCTGACGCATGCCGCCAGAAAGCTGGGCGGGATATTTCTTTTCGTAGCCCTGCATGTGATACAACTCGAACAGCGCCATGGCGCGTTCGCGTGCTTCGCTTTTCGGCGTGCCGCGCACTTCCAGACCAAGCATCACGTTATCCATCACGGTGCGCCACGGGAACAGCAGGTCTTTCTGCAGGACGTAACCCAGTTCTGGTGAGGGGCTGCCGGTGGTTTCGCGATTTTTCAGCAGAATACTGCCGCTGTCGGGCATCAGCAGGCCGGTAATAATATTAAACAGCGTTGATTTGCCGCAGCCGCTGGGGCCGACAAAAGAGACGAACTCATTGCGCTGCGCATGAAAATTCAGATTGCGCAGAATATCCACCCGGCCACCCGCTATGGGGTAACTTTTGTGGATACCTGCCGCTTCCAGTACTTTACTCATCCTGACCTCCTGCAACTGGCGTATAGCAATGCTGTACGGTAAGCGGCGAAGGCGGTGCCTTCACCGGCACATAATCTTTCAGAAAGTGATAGCCGAGGTAGTCAGCGCTGCGACTGCGCTGAATTGCCTGACGGATATTGACCGTCGCCAGCGCCATGCCCTCGCGATCGCCGCTGTCGGCGATAATCTCTCCCAACGGATTGATGATGCGGCTGTGGCCGTGATAGTGCAGGTTGCCGTGCTGGCCGCAGAGATTGGATTCAATCATCCAGCACTGATTCTCCAGCGCGCGCACCCGGCCAAACAGGGTGTAACTGTCGACCATCGGATCGGCATCTCCGGCGCTGCCATCCCCGGCATAGCCCCAGGCGGTAGGCATAATCATGATGTCTGCGCCCTTCAGCGCCAGCTCGCGGGTGCTTTCCGGGAACACTTTGTCGTAGCAAATCAACATACCGATACGGCCAAGCGGCGTGTCAAAGACCGGGAAATCGTTGCCGGGGTAATAAACATGTTTTTCATCCCCCGGCTGGTGGACTTTGCGGTAGGTGCCCAGCACGCCATCCGGTCCGAGCAGCACCGCACTGTTAAACAGAACTTCGCTATGTTCGGGGTGACGCTCGGTCATGCCAAACACCAGGTGCAGATTAAGACGACGCGCGTGCCGGATCAGGGTTTGTACACTTTCCCCCTCGTCAATCACTTCAGCATGCTCCATTTGCCAGCACACCGCTTCGCGGCTCCAGTTGAGGGTATCAGGGAGATAGCCCTGCAGGATTTGCTCCGGAAAGACCACCAGTTGCGCACCGGCCTGCGCCGCCCGTTCCAGCCAGCGCAGCAGGTTGGCAAGATTGCGCGACTTGTCGTAATACGCGGGCAGGGTGATGCTGGCGAGGGTTATCTCTGACATCGTCGTCTCCAGTTAACTTTTTTTTAAACTGCTATTAACCGGTAGCATTTGCTAATATTTTTTTCTTATGGGAGAAAAATTATCATATGTGATAATTTTATCCTGACCTGCTCGCTCACGGAGGAATGCCCGTCATCATGAAAACCCCAAAACAACATGAGACCACCGGGCTGGGTGCGGCCCTGACCAGTGAAAAAGATTTTGGCCTGCGGATTAAGGCAATTCGTATGACGCGCGACCTGACGCTGGAACAGGTGGCGGAGATGAGTACCGTCTCAATTTCCACCCTGTCGAAGATCGAAAAAGGGCAGGTGTCGGCCTCATTCGATACCATTGCCAAAATTGCCGGCGCTTTTGATTATTCGCTGGCAGAGCTGTTTGCCGGCGAATTACCCGGGCAATCTGCACCGCCGCTGACCGTACAGGGACGACGTACCTTTACTCTCGGCGGCAAAGGGCTGATGTTTGCCAACCCATGGTTTCGCTATGAAGTACACGCTTCCGAACTGCTGGTTAAGGGCATGATCCCGGTGATTATGTCGATTGTGACGCGCGAGGTGCCGCCCCCCGACGCCTGGTCGCAGCATGAAGGTGAGGAGTTTATTTATGTCCTGGAAGGAAAAGTGACTCTGCATACCCGCCTGTATGCACCGCTGACGCTGGTTGCTGGTGACAGCGCCTACATTGATAGCACTATGGCGCATACCTTTGTGGCAGAGAGCGAGACGCCAGTGCGTCTGCTCTCCATTTGTCAGACGGAGAAACTGGATCTGACGGGCGTCGCGTCGCCGAACTAATCACGGCTGCCGATCGCCAGCCCAGACCACCATCACCCTATCGCTGGCGGTCTGGCGACTAAAGGCGTAATAACCGTTATCCGGCTGTGATTGCTGCACACCGGTGCCGATTGCCGGATGGCGCGCGCGGAAACTCCCCAGCTTCCGCCAGTGCTCCACTAATGCGCCTTTACTGCCGAACAACTGCTGCCAGTTCATATCCGAACGGGTTCCCTGTAGCGGATCGGAGCCGGTAGCGCCAAACTGGCGGCCGCTCTCATCACCATAGTAAATCTGCACCGCGCCGGGAGCTAATAACAGCAGGTCGGCGGCACGCTGCTGCAACGCCAGCGACTCTCTGGCATCGCTGACAAAAAATAACCGGGTGTCGTGCGACGAGAGATAGCTGAGGACGTTAAAGTTTTGCAGTTTGTCCGCCATCTGCTGATAAATACCGTCAATCTGCGCAAAGCAGTTCAGCGCCTGCGCCGCCTGATCCTGAAAATCAAAGTTAATCATCGCGTCAAAGCCATGCTGATAATAATCACTCATCATTACGCCATGCCCCCAGGCTTCACCTGTCATCCAGAAGGGCTGGTTATCGGGCGCTTTATCCGGATTAGCGGCTTTCCATGCGGCCAGCGCCGCGCTGGCCTGCTGCTTAAGTTGCGCCAGCGTCGCTTTATCGACATGTTTTGCGGTGTCGACCCGAAAGCCATCAATACCGTAGTCGCGCACCCACTGGCTGAGCCAGTGGGTCAGGTAGTCGCGGGTGGTGGCACCGGGGATCTCACGGGCATCGCTGTCTGGCTTATGGCGATAAAACAGCGGCAGGCCGCTGGGTTGTGGCGCTTCGGTTTTAATATCCGGCAGGAAGGCCAGCGACATGCTGAGATCGTCATAGCCCGGCGCATCGTAATCACCAATATCGCTGCGGATCCAGTTTTTCCCCCACCAGTTACGCCAGCCGGTCTGGTCCGAGAAATTAATGTAATCATTAAAGCTGTGCCAGTTCTGACCGACGCCTGGCTGCCAGTCGCCCCAGTTTTTCCCCAGGGTTTTTTCGATCTCCGCTCCCTGCAAATAGAGTGAGCCAAACTGAAAATGCTGCATATCGCTCAGGGTGGCATAACCCACATGGTTGACTACCACATCAAACAGAATGCGCATACCGCGCTGATGCGCCTGATCCACCAGGTTGCGTAAATCCTGTTCATTACCCATATTGGCGTCGAGCCGCGTCCAGTCGAGCGCGTAGTAGCCATGATAAGCATAATGCGGGAAATCCCCCTTGCTACCGCCGCCGATCCAGCCGTGGATCTGTTCCAGCGGTGAACTGATCCACAGGGCGTTAACCCCCAGCTGTTGCAGATAATCCAGTTTCTGCGTTAATCCGGCCAGGTCGCCGCCATGGAAGGTAGCAATCTCCTGCTGACCATCACTGCGCCGGCCATAACTGTGATCATTCGCCGGATTGCCATTAACAAAACGATCGGTAAGTACGAAATAGACGGTGGCATTGTGCCAGCTAAAGGGCGCGTTTTGTTGGGTGGCGGCGGATTCCAGCAGCAGTAACCCCCCGCTGTTTGCCGCCGGTTGCAGAGTGATTTTGCCGCCGCTGACCGTGGCGGTTTGCCCGGAGTAAAAGTCGCGTACGCTCTCTCCTTCGTGGAAAGTGGGGCCGACCGCCACGCTTAGCGGCTGACCATTCCAGCGCGGACAGCTCTGGCTGGCGCTGCCGGCATTTACCTGCTGCGGACTTTTCAGGCTCAGTTGCAGCGTCGGTGTGCCGCTGCGGGTATCAATCCGCACCTGATAGTCACCGCGGCGAAACTGGCGCCAGCTGACGGGCGGCTGACTGGCGCACGGTTGTAGCGACAGCGTTTGATTCAGTTTTACCGCGCCTGCCGGCTGCCAGCACTGTTGCTGCTGCCAGAGCTGTAGCGGCTGCTGTCCCGCCGGCAGCGTGGCGCTGCTGGTAAATAGCCCGTCGCCGGAAGCGGTGAATGGCGGAAAGTTTACCAGCGTCCAGTCGGCAAAAGCGGCTGGCGCCAGTAATAACAGCGTCAGGGGCAGATGTTTCATTGCGCTCCTTAGTGGCCTGAGTCAGGGGATCTCTTTCTGTTATGTTGCATCGGCCAGTGGCAAATAGCCTCATCCTGCCAGCCACGATCGGGGGAGGAGAGAACCGGAGGAGAAGATAAGCTGTTGTAGAATAAGTATTTCAGCCGCTGATGGTAGGGTGACAATCATTTCTGCCGATTGTCGGGCTGTTCTTCCGCTACTTAAACAGTGTAAAATGTATGCTTATAAAGATTGTGGTTGATGATTCACAAGGCTTTTCATTTTATTTAATTCAATTTTAAGGGGTTAAGGTGCAACAGCTACCAAACTGTCCGAAATGTAATTCCGGGTTCACCTGGCAGGAAGGGGAACAGTTGAACTGCCCTGAGTGCGGCAATGAATGGTCGGCCAGCGCCGAGTCTGTCGCGGAAGAAGGGCTGGTGGTGCGTGATGCCAATGGTAATTTGCTGGCGGATGGCGACTCAGTGACGGTGGTTAAGGACCTGAAAGTTAAAGGCAGCTCATCCACCCTGAAAATCGGCACCAAAGTGAAAAGCATTCGCCTGGTCGAGGGCGATCACAATATTGACTGTAAAATCGATGGTTTTGGCCCGATGAAGCTGAAATCAGAGTTTGTGAAAAAAAGCTGATTGCGCTCTGCGTCGCCGCCGGTGCCTTGTTATCTGCAACGGCAGCGACCTTATCTTGCCGCCGCTACGGGCTGTATCACCTGAGCCATAATCTGATTTTGCCAGCTAAAATAAGGGTTCCATGTCAGGCGCGCATGGATCTTGCCGCTTTCGCGATACCCCCAGTCTGAGAACCACACCGGCGCCCCGGCGCGACAGGCCTGATAATCCGTCTCTGTTTGTCCATTTTCACATATTCGATCGCTGCCATGTTCGCCATACAGCGGGTTGTCCGGCGCAAACAGCACCGACATATGCGAAAACTGGCTGATATGCTGCTGGGGCAGGCGATCAGGACGTATCAGGACGCGTGACGAGAGTACCGGTGATGCAGGTTTATTGCCGTACCAGATCAGACGGCTGTCAGGATGGGTAAACGTGCTGTCGAACTGGCTGAGAAAGCTGATGGTCGCCAGTACCGAATCGTGCTCTGTCAGTACCATTAGCGTGGGTTTGCTGTAACCGTTGCGACTCAGCAGCTGCTGCACTGAGGCGCTGGTGCGATAAAACTGCGCAAAGCCATTGGTTGGTACCATCATATAGCGTGTCGCCCGTTGTTGCGGATAGCCCGGACGGGGTTCGCGCAGCCAGTCGGTAAACACTGCCAGTAACGGGGTGACAAAATCGAAGCTGACATTGGATTTTATCGCCGGTGAAAACAGTAACAGGCCGGCCACCTGCGGATGCTCAATACCATATTCCAGCGCCAGATTGCCGCCGGTGGAAAAACCGCCAAGCCAGACCTGCGCCACATCCCGTTGCAGAATGGCCGCCTGCTCATTCACCACCCGGCGCCAGTCGTCTATTGAGACGCCGATCAAATCCTCCGGGCGGGTACCGTGGCCGGGCAGCAGTAGCGTGCGTACCAGAAATCCCTGGCGCGCCAGTTGCGGGCCAATATCGCTAAATGAGCCTGGCGCGTCTCCCAGCCCGTGGATCAGTAGTATCCCTTTTGCCGCTTTGCCGCCTGGCGGTCGCCACTCCTGCGGCGTATTCCAGGTTAACTCCTGCTGACGGTTGCCACTCTGAAAGTGGCGGTGCTGTAGCACCCAGCGGGTGGTGTCGCGCTGATAGTCGCTAAAGGTTGCCTGCCCAACGGGCGGTAGCGAAGAGGGGCGGGAGGCACAGCCGCTGAGCGTCAGCAGCCAGACCAGAGCGAGGATCGCAGCCAGTTTTAATCGTAACGTCACAGAGCATCCCTGAGGATAAAGTATTGCGCCAGCAGGCAGCATAACCGTAACCGGCTATTACTGCCTTATGCTTGTGACGGCGATAAACAGATTAACTGGCGAACAAACTATCCAGCGCCTGACATTGCTGCTCGCTAAGGGTCGCGCCATAGTTGCGCGATACTGGCGTCATATACTCATACTGGCGGGCAACGGCGGTTTTAATGGCGGTGACAAAATCGTCGCCAATGGTGTAAATCGCCATCAGTTTGCCAATCTGCTGTTGAATTCGCGTCAGTTGCGCTAAATCCTGCGCTTTCCACGCCTGCATGGCGCGGGCAAACAGCTCGGGCACCAGATTATTCAGGCCGCAAATCACCCCGGCGCCGCCCGCCAGCAGATTTGGCAGCAGATACTCATCGTAACCCGAAAGCACCGCGAAATCGGGACGCACTTTTTTTGTTTCTTCAATCAGCTGGCGGTTATGTGACAGACAATCCATGGTGTCTTTAATGCCGATAAATTTCGGCAACTCCGCCGCCAGCTCCGCCACCAGGCTGGCGTCCAGATCGCAACCGGTACGCGCCGGGAAGTTATAGGCAAACCACTTGCCCGGCAGGCGCTGATCCAGATCGCGGTAGTAACTGAGTAGCTGTTGGCGCGTCTGACCAAAATACCAGGGGGGTAATATCATCACCGCATCGTACCCGGATTGATCGGCCAGTTGCGCCAGTTGCAGCATATCGCCGACGCAGGTGCTGGAAACATTGGCGACCATCGGCAATGTGGACATGGCGCGCGCTTCGCGAATCAACAACAGGCGCTCCTGCTGGCTCAGTGAGGCGAACTCGCCGATACTGCCCATCAGTAACAGCGCATCAATCCCGGAGGCGGTCAGGCGGGAAAGGTGCTGCTGCAACGCATTCAGATCAAGATTGCCATGCTGGTCGAATGGGGTAACGGAAGGGCACCAGACTCCGTTAAATAGTGCTTGTGTCGGCATAATAGGCTCCGCATTCTCTGTATTAAAAATGAAACATTGTTTTAATTTACTGGTCAATTATCAGTGATGCCATACTTGCCATGGTGATAACCCGACGCGGTTCTCATTTTTGACTTTTGTCGCCGGCGGGTGTTTTCGTGCTATTGGCTGTGCGCGGGCTGAACTTCATCGGTTAGCGCTTTTCATAAATGTCGCCAACAGGAATCTGTTTAAGCTTAATTGCGAGGTGCGCATGAAAGAGTGGAACCCTGAACTTTATCGACAGTTTGAAGCAGAAAGAACGCGCCCGGCGCTGGAGCTGCTGGCGCGTATCCCGGCAATTGAGGTCCATGCCGCCATCGATCTTGGCTGCGGCCCGGGTAACAGTACGGAGCTGTTATGGCGTGCCTGGCCGCTGGCGAAAATCACCGGACTGGATAGCTCACTGACGATGTTGCAGCAGGCGCAGCAACGTTTACCTGATTGCCATTTTATCGCGGCAGATATTCGCAGCTGGCAGGCATCGCCGCCGCCGCAGGTTATTTTTGCCAATGCCTCGCTACAGTGGCTGGGCGATCATCCACAGCTGTTTCCCCACCTGGTCGCGCAACTGGCTGATTACGGCGTGCTGGCGATACAGATGCCCGATAATCTCGATCAGCCGAGCCATCGCCTGATGCGCGATGTTGCCGCCCGCCCGGGCTGGCAGGCAAAAATCGATAACTCAGCGGCGGAGCGCAAAAAGCTGCTGAGCGCGGAGCACTATTACGATTTACTGAGCCTGGCGGGTTGTCACGTGGATATCTGGCGCACCACTTACTATCATCTGATGCCTGATGCGGCGGCGATTATTGACTGGCTGCGCGCTACCGGACTGCGTCCATTCCTCGCGTCGCTGAATGAGCGCGAACAGCAGGACTTTTTGCAAGACTATCTGACGGAAATCACTCAGGCGTATCCGCCGCAGGCCGATGGCCAGCTGTTGCTGGCGTTTCCGCGGCTGTTTATGGTGGCGCAAAAGCGCCAGGCGCGCGCCTGACCGTTGCCGCTGCCGGCCATCCTCTTCAGCTTCTGAAGGCAGCGCGCAAAACGACAATCTCTGCCGCCGCTGCGGATGAAAAGTGCTACGCTTTGCCCGCCATTTATTGCTAACGTTGCACTTTATCTGCAGCCAGGATCATCGATATGACCGACGACCAGTTAAATCAGCTCAGTGCCGCCGTGGGGGCACGATTGCAACGTTCTCATGCCACTGTCACCGCCGCCGAATCCTGTACCGGTGGCTGGATTAGTAAGGTGATTACCGATATTGCCGGCAGCTCGGCGTGGTTTGAACGCGGTTTTGTCACTTACAGCAACGAGGCCAAGCAGCAGCTAATAGGCGTAAGTGCGGCAACACTGGAACAGTGGGGCGCCGTCAGTGAACCGGTGGTGCGGGAAATGGCGCTGGGCGCGCTGCAGGCCGCGCATGCGGACTATGCGATCGCGGTGAGCGGCATTGCCGGACCGGATGGCGGCAGCGCCGATAAACCGACCGGCACCGTCTGGTTTGGCTTTGCCAGCGCCCGGGGAGTGGTGGCCCGGCGGCAACTTTTTGCCGGTGACCGCGAGGCGGTGCGCCGTCAGGCAACCGCTTATGCCCTGCAAACGCTACATGACGATTTTCTCGAAAATAAACTTGATACTGTATGACCATACAGTATAATCACTGTCATTCGTATTACAGCAAAGCAACCTCGAGTGTGCTTTACCCTGCATGATTAGGAGTGGAAATGGCTATTGACGAAAACAAGCAAAAAGCACTGGCAGCCGCGCTGGGCCAGATTGAGAAGCAGTTCGGTAAAGGCACCATCATGCGCCTGGGTGAAGACCGCTCAATGGACGTGGAGACCATCTCTACCGGTTCGCTTTCACTGGATATCGCACTGGGTGCGGGCGGCTTGCCAATGGGCCGTATTGTTGAGATCTATGGCCCGGAGTCTTCAGGTAAAACCACGCTGACGTTGCAGGTGATTGCCTCCGCCCAGCGTAAAGGTAAAACCTGTGCCTTTATCGATGCGGAACACGCACTGGATCCTATTTACGCTAAGAAACTGGGCGTTGATATCGATAATCTGCTCTGCTCGCAGCCGGATACCGGTGAGCAGGCGCTGGAAATCTGTGATGCGCTGGCCCGCTCTGGCGCGGTTGATGTCATTATCGTCGACTCCGTCGCCGCTCTGACGCCGAAAGCAGAAATTGAAGGTGAAATCGGTGACTCCCATATGGGCCTTGCGGCACGTATGATGAGCCAGGCGATGCGTAAACTGGCCGGTAACCTGAAACAGTCGAATACGCTGTTGATCTTTATCAACCAGATTCGTATGAAGATTGGCGTGATGTTCGGTAACCCGGAAACCACCACTGGCGGTAACGCGCTGAAGTTCTACGCCTCAGTGCGCCTTGATATCCGCCGTATTGGTGCGATTAAAGAGGGCGATAATGTGGTGGGCAGCGAGACCCGCGTGAAAGTGGTGAAAAATAAAATTGCGGCGCCATTTAAGCAGGCTGAATTCCAGATTATGTATGGCGAAGGTATCAATATTTACGGCGAGCTGGTTGACCTCGGCGTGAAGCATAAGCTGATTGAAAAAGCGGGTGCATGGTACAGCTACAACGGCGATAAGATTGGTCAGGGTAAAGCAAACTCAGGCAACTTCCTGAAAGAAAACCCGGCAGTGGCGAACGAGATCGAGCAGAAACTGCGCGATATGCTGCTCAACAACCCGGTTGAAAAACCTGAGTTTGTCGCTGAAGTGTTTGAGAACGAAGCCAGCGAAGAAGATTTCTGATCCCGGCCAGCATCGTAAGGGTGGTATTGTAAGGGTGGCATCGTAAGGGTGGCATCGTAGGGGCGGCATTTATGCCGCCCGTTCAAATGATTTGCACCAACCCTACATCACCCCCCAACCCTACATCTCCCCCAACCCTACATCTCCCCCCAACCCTACATCCCCCCATCCCAAACCTCAATTACCCCGACCCTCTATCACCGACGCGTGGCTAACCACCTGAATTCTCCCTGCCTCTCGCGCATTATCCTGCTGTTTCTGTTAGCCACCGGCTAACTTTCTTTGTTTCTCAGCGCATTTCTCGTTACGCTCTGCTATTCAGGCAAGCGATCGCCTGATTCTGTATCACCAGATTTTTATTGTCCGGAGTGTTATGTCTGAAACCACCACCGACCGTAATCAATATGCTCGCCTGCTTGACCGCGCAATGCGCATTCTGGCAATGCGCGATCACAGCGAAGCCGAATTTCGCCAAAAGCTGACGCTCTCTATGCAGCGTAGCGCGCGTTTTCGTCAGGAAGAGATCCCTGAGATTGCCGAAGAGGATATCGAAAAAGTGGTAGCCTGGTGCTATCAGCACGACTGGCTGGATGATAACCGTTTTGCCGAACGCTTCGTTGCCAGCCGCAGCCGTAAAGGCTATGGTCCACAACGCATCAGAATGGAGCTGGGGCAAAAAGGGATTGGCCGCGAGCTGATCGACACGGCTTTCGATGCCGCCGCCATTGACTGGTCAGCGCAAGCCTTTGCGATCGCCGAGCGTAAGTTTGGTTTACCCTTCCCAACAGACTGGAAGGAAAAAGCCAAAGTGCAGCGTTATTTGCTGTCGAAAGGCTTCTTTATGGAAGATATTCAGGCCATTTTCAGAAATTTTGACAATTGACCTCCGATGGGATTTTACTTCGTACTGAAGAAAATTTATCTTATTCCCACTTTTTGTTCGTGTATCTCCGGTCTGCCAGACGGTATGTCCGCATCGTAAGATGCACGAAACGTTCGTTAGCGTGATTCCAGGATAATTATGAGCAAGAGCACTGCTGAGATCCGTCAGGCGTTTCTCGACTTTTTCCATAGCAAGGGACATCAGGTTGTAGCCAGTAGCTCCCTCGTGCCCCATAACGACCCAACGTTACTGTTTACTAACGCCGGGATGAATCAGTTTAAAGACGTTTTCCTTGGACAGGATAAACGTAACTATTCGCGTGCGGTAACATCGCAGCGCTGCGTTCGCGCGGGTGGTAAACATAACGATCTCGAAAACGTTGGTTATACCGCACGTCATCACACCTTCTTTGAAATGCTGGGCAACTTCAGTTTTGGCGACTACTTCAAGCAGGAAGCCATTGCCTTTGCCTGGGAACTGCTGACCGGTGCGCAATGGTTTAATCTGCCGAAAGAGCGTTTGTGGGTCACCGTTTACGAGACCGATGACGAAGCGTTTAATATCTGGGAAAAAGAAGTGGGTGTGCCGCGAGAGCGCATTATCCGTATCGGTGACAATAAAGGCGGTGCTTACGCGTCAGATAACTTCTGGCAGATGGGCGACACCGGCCCTTGCGGCCCTTGCTCCGAGATCTTTTTTGACCATGGCGACCATATCTGGGGTGGCCCTCCAGGTTCGCCGGAAGAAGATGGCGATCGCTATATTGAGATCTGGAACATCGTCTTTATGCAGTTCAACCGCCAGGCTGATGGCACCATGCTGCCGCTGCCAAAACCGTCGGTGGATACCGGTATGGGGCTGGAGCGCGTTACCGCAGTACTGCAGCACGTTAACTCCAACTACGAAATCGATCTGTTCGCCGAACTGATCAAGTCGGTTGCGGAAGTGACCGGCGCTACCGATCTGAGCAATAAATCGCTGCGCGTCATTGCCGACCATATCCGTTCTTGCGCCTTCCTGGTCGCTGATGGCGTGATCCCTTCCAACGAAAACCGTGGCTATGTGCTGCGCCGTATTATTCGTCGCGCAGTGCGTCACGGCAATATGCTCGGGGCCGATGGCACCTTCTTCTACAAGCTGGTTGCGCCGCTGATTGCGGTGATGGGCAGCGCAGGCGAAGAGCTGAAAGCCCAGCAGGCACAGGTCGAGCAGGTACTGAAAACGGAAGAAGAGCAGTTTGCCAAAACCCTTGAGCGGGGTCTGGCGCTGTTGGATGAAGAACTGGAGCAGCTGCAGGGCGATACGCTGGATGGCGAAACGGTCTTCCGTCTGTACGACACCTTTGGTTTCCCGGTGGATTTAACCGCCGATGTCTGCCGTGAGCGTAATCTGAAAATTGATGAAGCCGGTTTTGAACGCGCAATGGAGCAGCAGCGCCGTCGCGCGCGTGATGCCAGCGGTTTCGGGACTGACTACAACAACGTTATCCGTATTGATTCAGCCTCGGCCTTTAAAGGTTACGAGCAGCTGGAACTCAAAGCCGCGGTAACGGCCATCTTTGTGGATGGTCAGCAGGCTGATGAGATCGCTGCCGGTCAGGAAGGGGTGATTGTTCTGGATGAGACGCCGTTCTATGGTGAATCTGGTGGCCAGGTGGGTGACACCGGTGAGCTGAAGGGCAATAACGCGCTGTTTGCAGTGAACGATACGCAGAAATATGGTCAGGCGATTGGTCATATAGGCAAGCTGCTTTCAGGACATCTGCGTGTCGGTGATCGTCTTGATGCTCAGGTGGATGAAGCGCGTCGCGCCCGCATCCGTCTGAACCACTCGGCAACCCACTTACTGCACGCTGCATTGCGCCAGGTACTGGGCAATCACGTCGGTCAGAAAGGCTCACTGGTTAACGATAAATACCTGCGTTTTGACTTCTCTCATTCCGAAGCGATGAAGCCAGAACAAATTCGCCAGGTGGAAGATATTGTCAACGCACAAATTCGGCGTAATCTGGCAATAGACACCAATATCATGGAACTGGAAGCTGCCAGGGCGCAGGGTGCGATGGCGCTGTTCGGCGAGAAGTATGATGATCACGTGCGTGTGTTGAGCATGGGTGACTTCTCTACCGAACTGTGTGGTGGTACTCACGCCAGCCGCACCGGTGATATTGGTCTGTTCCGCATTACCTCTGAATCAGGTACGGCGGCAGGTGTGCGACGTGTTGAAGCCGTCACCGGTGAAGGCGCGCTGGCGCAGATACATGCCCAGAGCGAGCAGCTGCAGGATATCGCTCAGCTGGTGAAAGCCAATAACAGCAACCTGAATGAGAAAGTGCGTTCGGTGATTGAACATGTTCGTCTGCTGGAGAAAGAATTACAGCAGTTGAAAGATCAGCAGGCTGCGCAGGAGAGTGCTTCTCTGAGCAGCAAAGCAGTAGAAGTCAAAGGGGCGAAATTGCTGGTCAGTGCACTCAGCAATGTTGAACCTAAAATGCTGCGCACAATGGTAGACGATCTGAAGAATCAACTTGGTTCGGCAATCATTGTGCTGGCAACAGTGGTAGATGGAAAAGTATCCCTGATTGCCGGGGTGACAAAAGATCTTACCGACCGTGTTAAAGCGGGTGAGCTGGTTGGCGAGTTAGCGCAACAGGTTGGCGGTAAGGGTGGCGGACGCCCTGATATGGCTCAGGCCGGCGGTACGGATGCTCAGGCGCTGCCTGCTGCCCTGGCCGGCGTTGAGGCATGGGTTGCTGCAAAACTGTAACGATAAAAATGCCTCGCTGGAGTGTGCCCGGGACGTTTTTTCCCGGTGCTTTCCAAGCGGGGCGCACCCTGTAATCATAAAGTCAGGTTGATGCAGTGTATTTCGGCTAAACTAAATATCAGCAGAATGTATTGGCGTGAAGATGCACATTGATGTATTTGTCATAGTCTACGTTCAGCGTTATATGATGGATATGGCCGGGAGCCTCACGAACCCGACTCTTTTAATCTTTCAAGGAGCAAAGAATGCTAATTCTAACTCGTCGAGTTGGTGAAACCCTCATGATTGGTGATGAGGTGACTGTAACGGTGCTGGGGGTTAAAGGTAACCAGGTCCGTATCGGTGTGAACGCCCCTAAAGAAGTTTCGGTGCATCGCGAAGAGATCTATCAGCGCATCCAGGCCGAAAAAACTCAGCCAACGAGTTACTAACGGATCCAGCGCCTCGCTGTTGATAGCGAGGCGCTACCGCTTTGTCTTAATTCCCTTCTGTTTCCTGTTCTGCCTCTGGCGCGTCACTTTCTCTGTTTCCGCAAATTCCCCCGCGTTTTTCTGTTGATAAATCACTCTTTTTGTCGTCAAAGTCGCCGGATTGCCTGTGATTTGTGCAATCAGGCAATTAGCGGGAAAAAATGGTTTGACTTATAAGTGCGGGAAAGTAATATGTGCGCCACGCAGTGCCGATGAGCGGAAACAAAGTTCAGCAGCACAGTTCGCAAGAACGCGTATGGTGAGGTGGCCGAGAGGCTGAAGGCGCTCCCCTGCTAAGGGAGTATGCGGTCAAAAGCTGCATCGAGGGTTCGAATCCCTCCCTCACCGCCATTACTGATGCATCCATAGCTCAGCTGGATAGAGTACTCGGCTACGAACCGAGCGGTCGGAGGTTCGAATCCTCCTGGATGCACCATCTGATGTGATTGACAGTATTCGATATCGTGTTAGCAGCGCGTATCACGGTGAGTAGTTGGCACCCTGCGTTATACAAGAATTAGTAATGCATCCATAGCTCAGCTGGATAGAGTACTCGGCTACGAACCGAGCGGTCGGAGGTTCGAATCCTCCTGGATGCACCATATTCAATAAGTTTGTCCGCAAGCATCCTTATAAAGTATTCCCTCAGGTTCGTCGTATTACCTCCCTAATTGCTTTTCCGATGCATCCATAGCTCAGCTGGATAGAGTACTCGGCTACGAACCGAGCGGTCGGAGGTTCGAATCCTCCTGGATGCACCATCTAGAGTTTCTCCCCAATTGCTTTCCCGATGCATCCATAGCTCAGCTGGATAGAGTACTCGGCTACGAACCGAGCGGTCGGAGGTTCGAATCCTCCTGGATGCACCATCTCCTGTTTTATTTCCCGTAATTCGCCACACTGCCCGATCCTGCGCGCGCCATAACCATACCTTTTCCGTTATTGGTATTCCTGACCGGTGAAAAAGCCGATTTATGATTGCGGCTGAATGCTAACTATGGCGAATTTATCATCGACACCGGGTGCGCAAACCTGGCAGAAAGCGCGGAATAAAGCACATTCTGGTCACCTCACCTTTATCTGATTTATAAAATCCCCAATGCTTTCAAAGCATTTGCTGTTAAGTACCAACAGCGACAACCCGGGGACTTTACGATAAAGTAGGTGCTGGTTGATACGATGCCTGGAGAGAGAATGTACGATCGGTATGACGGCTTGATTTTCGACATGGACGGCACCATTTTGGATACGGAGCCGACGCATCGTAAAGCCTGGCGCCAGGTGCTGGCCCGCTACGGCATGACCTTTGACGAAACCGCCATGATTGGGCTGAATGGTTCTCCTACCTGGCGCATTGCGCAGTTCATTATTGCCAGTCATCAGGCGGATCTTGATCCTTATCTACTGGCAGCAGAGAAAACCGCGGCGTTGAAAGAGATGCTGCTGGATTCAGTACAGCCGCTGCCCCTGGTTGAGGTGGTGAAGGCGTATCACGGACGGCGTCCAATGTCGGTCGGTACCGGCAGTGAACACGCGATGGCGGATATGTTGCTGCGTCATTTAGGTATTCGCGACTACTTTGATGCGCTTGTCGGCGCCGATGATGTTGAGCGCCATAAACCTGAGCCGGATACGTTTCTGCTCTGTGCCCGGCTGATGGGGGTCGAGCCGACGAAGTGCGTGGTATTCGAAGATGCTGATTTTGGCCTGCAGGCGGCAAAAGCCGCCGGCATGGATGTTGTTGATGTCCGTTTGCTGTGAGTGAGTGGCTGACTTACGGCTCGTTGTTTGCCAGTAGCTTTCTCAGCGCCACGCTGCTTCCTGGCAGCTCTGAAGTGCTATTGGTAGCTTTACTGATTACAGGGCAGTCATCAGTGATTGGGTTGATTTTTATCGCCGCATTGGGGAACACACTCGGCGGTTTGACAAATATTTTCCTTGGTCGCTTACTGCCGCGCAAAAATCAGCAGGGACGATGGCATGACACAGCAATGACGTGGTTGCATCGGTTAGGTCCTGCAGCACTGTTATTCAGCTGGTTGCCGTTAGTCGGCGATCTGCTCTGCGTTATGGCTGGCTGGCTGCGCTTCTCGTGGCTGCCAGTGGTGCTGTATTTAGCTATCGGTAAAACACTACGTTACATAGTGGTTGCGACCGCAACATTACAGGGCATGGAGTGGTGGCATTGATTCTCGCTGATTCGAGGCTACGGTTAACCTTATGCTAAACAATAATAAATTTTCTCTGAGCGGGAGGTCAATTTGATCCCGGACGTATCACAGGCGCTTTCCTGGCTGGAAGCGCATCCCAACGCGTTAACTGGCATTGGCCGCGGTATTGAACGTGAAACACTGCGCGTCAGGCCAGATGGCCGTCTGGCAACCACCGGACACCCTGACTCTCTTGGTGCGGCGCTGACCCATAAATGGATTACCACCGATTTCGCCGAGACGCTGCTCGAATTTATTACTCCCGTCGATCAGGATATCGATCACCTGCTGGCTTTCCTGCGTGATATCCACCGTCATGTCGCGCGCGACCTTGGTGAAGAGCGTATGTGGCCGTTTAGCATGCCGTGCTTTATTGATGGTGGTGAAGATATTGAGCTCGCACAATACGGGCGTTCAAATATTGGCCGGATGAAAACGCTATACCGCCAGGGGCTGAAACATCGCTATGGCGCGCTGATGCAGACCATCTCCGGCGTACATTATAACTTCTCACTGCCACTCTCTTTCTGGCAGGAGTGGGCCGGGGTAACAGATGCAGAGAGCGGTAAAGAGGCTATTTCTGACGGTTACCTGCGACTGATCCGCAACTACTACCGCTTCGGCTGGATTATTCCCTATCTGTTTGGCGCCTCGCCGGCTATCTGCTCCTCGTTCCTGCAGGGTAAAGAGAGCAACCTGCCATTTAAGCGTAGCGAGAAGGGCATGCTGTATATGCCATATGCCACATCGTTGCGTCTGAGCGACCTGGGTTACACCAACAAGTCGCAGAGCGGCCTTGGGATTACCTTTAATAATCTGCCTGATTATGTCGATGCGCTGAAGAAGGCGATTAAAACACCGTCGCCGGAATATGCGAAAATTGGCGTAAAAGACGCGCAGGGTGAATATCTGCAGCTCAATACTAATGTGCTGCAGATTGAAAATGAGCTCTATGCGCCGATTCGACCTAAACGGGTGACTAAATCGGGTGAAGCGCCTTCCGACGCGTTGTTGCGTGGCGGCATTGAATATATTGAAGTACGCTCGCTGGATATCAATCCTTTCTCACCGATTGGCGTTGACGCCAACCAGGTGCGTTTCCTCGATCTTTTCCTGATTTGGTGTACTCTGGCAGATGCGCCGGAAATGAGTAGTGATGAGCTGCTCTGCACCCGTAAAAACTGGAATCGCGTGATTCTGGAAGGGCGTAAACCGGGGCAGACTATCGGCATGGGGTGCGAGGCAGCCCAGGAACCGCTGATTGATGTCGGCAAAAAACTGTTCCGCGACCTGCGTCGCGTGGCGGAAACTTTAGATGGTAGTCAGGGCGATCATCATTATCAGGAAGTATGCGATCAACTGGTGGCGTCATTTGAGGATCCTGAACTGACCTATTCCGCGCGCACGCTGCACGCCATGATGGCCAATGGTATCGGCGGGGCAGGGTTAGCGCTGGCGGAGCAGTATCGCCATTTGCTGACTGAAGAGCCTTTAGACGTACTGACTGAAGAACAATTTGCTGAAGAGGCGCTGCGTTCCCGTGCCAGTCAGCAGCAGATTGAAGAGAGCGATACGCTGAGTTTTGACGAGTTCCTCGCCAGTAAGGCGGGCTAGAAAAGAAAAAGGCCACATCATTGTGGCCAAATTAACATCTCTGTTGTCAGGGATGATGATAACAAAATGCGCGTCTTTCACTAAGTAAGACGTACGGCGATAAGAAAAGTTTCATCGTTCTAAAAATATTTTCTAAAACAGGAGGTGACAATATGCCACTGCTGGATAGCTTTACCGTCGATCACACGATTATGGCCGCACCTGCGGTACGCGTTGCAAAAACCATGAATACGCCACATGGCGATGCCATCACCGTTTTTGACCTGCGTTTTTGCAAGCCGAACAAAGAAGTGATGCCAGAGCGTGGTATTCACACGCTGGAGCACCTGTTTGCCGGTTTTATGCGTAACCACCTCAACGGCGACGGTGTGGAAATTATTGATATCTCGCCAATGGGTTGCCGTACCGGTTTCTATATGAGCCTGATTGGCACGCCGGATGAGCAGCGTGTGGCCGCCGCCTGGAAAGCGGCGATGGCTGATGTGCTGAAAGTGACTGACCAGCGTAAGATTCCGGAACTGAACGAGTATCAGTGCGGAACGTACGAAATGCACTCGCTGGAGGAAGCACAGGAGATCGCACGTCATATCATCGATAGCGATATCCGCGTCAATCACAATGACGAACTGGCGCTGCCAAAAGAGAAACTGCAGGAATTACACCTGTAGGGGCGGTACCTCTGCCGCTATCGGCGGCGGAAGTTTAATGGCTCCGCTGGGGCCGGTGTTGTCGGGGCGGCATTGTGATGCCGCCCTTATTTATTTCAGGAACCCACGGATTCCTTCAGCGGCTGATGCGGCGTAATTCTGATCTGCTTAACCATATTTTCCTGCACATCAAGAATATCAATGTTGTAATTGCCCACTTTTACCGTGGTGCCGGCTGAGGGGATCTCTTCCAGCGCCTCCAGCAGCATGCCATTGACGGTGCGCGCTTCCTCTTCCGGTAATGTCCAGTTAAAGGCTTTATTCAGTTCGCGCACGTTGGCGCTGCCTTCAATCAGGACTGAGCCATCATTTTGCGGCACCACTTCTTCTGCCAGCGTCGGCGACATCGAGGTGGTGAAATCACCGACGATCTCTTCAAGGATATCTTCGATGGTAACCAGCCCTTTAATATCGCCATACTCATCGACCACCAGACCCGCTTTCTTCTTGTTGCGCTGGAATTTCACCAGTTGCACATTCAGGGGCGTGCCTTCCGGGACGTAATAGATTTCATCAGCGGCGCGCAGCAGGTTCTCTTTGGTGAACTCTTTTTTCTCGGTCATCATGCGCCAGGCTTCGCGCACCCGCAGCATACCGACAATATCATCCAGCGAGTCGCGATAAAGCACAATACGCCCGTGCGGCGAGTGGCTGAGCTGACGAATAATCGATTTCCAGTCGTCATTGACGTTGATACCGACAATCTCATTGCGCGGCACCATAATATCGTCAACGCTGACCTTCTCCAGGTCCAGTACCGACAGCAGCATATCCTGATTACGGCTCGACATCTTCGAGCGGGATTCATAGACGATGGTACGCAGTTCATCTTTACTCAGCGCGGCGCTAATCGCCCCGTCAGTCTTCATCCCGACCATATGCATCAGCAGGCGGGTAATGGTATTCAGCAGCCATACCAGCGGCATCATCACGATTTGCAGCGGTCCGAGCAGCACGCTGCTGGGAAAAGCCACTTTTTCCGGGTAGAGCGCGGCAACCGTCTTCGGCAGGACTTCGGCAAACACCAGCACCACAAACGTCAGTACCCCGGTGGCAATGGCGACGCCGGCGTCGCCATACAGGCGCATACCGACGATAGTTGCCAGTGAGGAAGCAAGAATATTGACCAGGTTATTGCCGATCAGCACCAGACTGATCAGGCGATCGGGACGGCGCAGCAGTTTCTCAACGCGGCGCGCGGCGCGATGGCCATTCTTCGCCTGATGACGCAGACGATAACGGTTGAGCATCATCATCCCGGTTTCCGAACTGGAGAAGTAGGCGGAAATCAGGACCATAATGATCAGGGTGATAATCAGGGTGGTGGTTGAAACATGTTCCAACGCGGAAATTCCTTGTGGTGAAAGGTCAGGACATGAGGTGCTGCAGTATGCGACTGCCAAAGTAGGCCATAGTCAGTAATAACGCGCCGCCACAGTTAAACCAGACGACACGCCGACCGCGCCGACCCTCATGGTAATGGCCCCAGAGCAATACGATATACACAAACCAGGCGAGAATCGACAGCACGGCTTTATCGACATTCTCCTGATTAAACAGATCCTGCATATAGAACAGGCCGGTGCAGAGTACCAGCGTCAGCAGCACCACACCCACCTGGGTAATGTGAAACATTTTACGCTCAATCACCATCAACGGTGGCATATCGTGACTGAATGCCAGTTTTTTATTTTTCAGTTGATAGTCAATCCACGCCAGCTGCAGCGCATAGAGCGCCGCGATAATCAGCGTTGCGTAAGCCAGCAGCGCCAGACCGATGTGGATCATCATGCCGGGGGTGGTTTCCAGATGGGTGATAAACGCATTAGGAACAAAAGTGGCAAACGCGAGGTTAATCAGCGCGAAACTATAGACCAGCGGCAATAACAACCAGCCGCGGTTGCGTGAGGCCACAATGGTCATAATGGTACAAATCAATAAGCTGACCAGCGATCCGATATTCAGCAGACTAAGATTCTGACCTCCCTCCATGGCGAAGATGCGCTGTTGCAGCGCAATGGCGTGCGCCACCAGCGCCACACCGGCCGAGAGAACCGCCAGACGCCGCCATGCGCTGTTCTTGCGTAACAGGCTGGGGATGATCAGGGCAAGGCTGATTGAGTAGGCGAGAAGCGCCAGAATCGCGAAAACGAACATAGATGTTGTCAGGTACCGGCCAGTGAATAAAAACAGCAGTATAGCGCCAGCCGCAGCTTGCACCAAACGTTCTCATCGTCGATTGCAGAGATCGTCATCGCTTCGTGTTATAATCCGCCGAATTGTGTCGCCTGGGCGACCTCTCTTATACGACGTTGAGCGAGAGACAATGTTTGATAATTTAACCGATCGTTTGTCGCAGACCCTGCGCAATATCAGTGGCCGCGGAAGGCTGACCGAAGAGAACATCAAAGAAACCCTGCGCGAAGTGCGCATGGCGCTGCTGGAGGCGGACGTTGCCCTGCCGGTAGTACGTGATTTTATCAATCGCGTCAAAGAGCGCGCGGTAGGTCATGAAGTGAATAAAAGCCTGACACCAGGTCAGGAGTTCGTCAAGATCGTCAGGAACGAACTGGTGGTGGCGATGGGTGAGGAAAATAACACCCTGAACCTCGCCGCTCAGCCGCCGGCCGTCGTGCTGATGGCCGGCCTGCAGGGTGCCGGTAAAACCACCAGCGTGGCGAAACTGGGTAAGTTCCTGCGCGAAAAGCATAAAAAGAAAGTGCTGGTGGTGTCGGCCGACGTTTATCGTCCGGCGGCAATCCGTCAGCTGGAGACCCTGGCGGAAC
Source organism: Pantoea sp. B65 (assembly GCF_047308185.1). Classification (NCBI taxonomy): domain Bacteria; kingdom Pseudomonadati; phylum Pseudomonadota; class Gammaproteobacteria; order Enterobacterales; family Erwiniaceae; genus Pantoea; species Pantoea sp. B65. Next base: position 156,927 of record NZ_JAHXPU010000044.1, on the reverse strand, counting down.
AGGTGGGCGTCGATTTTTGTCCGTCCGACCTTAGCCAGAAGCCGGTAGATATTGTTACCGGCGCGCTGCAACAGGCAAAACTGAAATTCTACGATGTGCTGCTGGTGGATACCGCCGGTCGTTTACACGTCGATGAAGCGATGATGGACGAAATCAAACAGGTGCACGCCGCGATTAATCCGGTGGAAACCCTGTTTGTTGTCGATGCCATGACCGGCCAGGATGCGGCGAATACCGCCAAAGCCTTTAATGAAGCCCTGCCGCTGACCGGCGTGGTGCTGACCAAGGTTGACGGTGATGCGCGCGGCGGTGCGGCACTCTCCATTCGTCATATTACCGGCAAGCCGATTAAATTTATGGGCGTCGGTGAAAAAACCGATGCTCTGGAGCCATTCTACCCGGAGCGTATTGCTTCGCGCATTCTCGGTATGGGCGATGTACTGTCGCTGATTGAAGATATCGAAAGCAAAGTAGACCGCGCACAGGCGGAAAAACTGGCGACCAAGCTGAAAAAGGGCGACGGTTTCGATCTTAACGACTTCCTTGAGCAACTGAAACAGATGCGCAATATGGGCGGTATGGCCAGCCTGATGGGCAAACTGCCCGGTATGGGACAGCTGCCTGACAATGTGAAGTCGCAGATGGATGACAAAGTTCTGGTGCGAATGGAAGCGATGATCAACTCCATGACGCGCAAAGAGCGTGAGAAGCCAGAAATTATTAAAGGTTCGCGTAAGCGCCGTATTGCGACCGGTTCCGGTATGCAGGTGCAGGACGTAAACCGCTTGCTGAAGCAGTTCGACGACATGCAGCGTATGATGAAAAAGATGAAGAAAGGCGGCATGGCGAAGATGATGCGCGGCATGAAAGGTATGATGCCTCCGGGATTCCCTGGTCGCTGAGTGGGTCCGAAAGATGCTGGCGTGAAAGCATAGTAAGCTTTAGATTGCTTTTTGCGCCAAAATGAGTAAAATTTTCGGGCTTTTTATATTGCACCCGGGCCCCGCCCCTCGCTGGGGCCCGGGTGTTTTATTAACTAAAGAGGATGTTATGGTAACAATTCGTTTGGCACGTCACGGCGCTAAAAAGCGTCCGTTCTATCAGGTAGTCGTCACTGACAGCCGCAATGCACGTAACGGTCGCTTCATCGAGCGCGTAGGCTTCTTCAACCCGATCGCTACTGGTCAGGCTGAGCCACTGCGTCTGGATCTGGACCGTATTGAGCACTGGGTTGGCCAGGGCGCAACGCTTTCTGATCGCGTTAACGCGCTGATCAAACAAGCAAAAAAAGCAGCTTAATCTGTCACGGTGGTCAACATGAGCAAGCAACTCGCCGCAAAAGCCCCTGTTAAGCCGCTTATACTCGGCAAAATGGGTGGCGCCTACGGTATCCGTGGTTGGCTCAAAGTGTTTTCCTCCACCGAAGACGCCGAAAGTATTTTTGACTATCAGCCGTGGTTTATCCAACGTGCGGGTCAATGGCAGCTTATCGAGCTGGAAGGCTGGAAGCGCCACAATCAGGACATGATCATCAAAGTCAAAGGCGTTGACGATCGTGATGCTGCGGGAATGTTCACCAATTGCGAAATTGTGGTTGATTCCGAGCAGTTGCCAGAGCTGGATAGTGGTGATTATTACTGGAAAGACCTTATCGGTTGCCAGGTTGTCACTACCACCGGCTATGAGCTGGGTAAAGTCACTGAGTTGATGGAAACCGGTTCAAACGATGTTCTCGTCGTCAGGGCTAACCTGAAAGATGCATTCGGTGCGAAGGAGCGGTTAATTCCGTTTCTTGATGAACAGGTTATCAAGAATGTCGATCTCACTACCGGCACCATTGAAGTAGATTGGGATCCTGGTTTTTGACCTCCGAACACAGCGGTAAGCAGGCGGTACCATCAATGTGGATTGGCATAATTAGCCTGTTTCCAGAGATGTTTCGCGCGATTACTGACTACGGAGTAACGGGTCGGGCAGTAAAAAATGGCCTGCTCAGCATTCAGAGCTGGAGTCCTCGCGACTTCGCTCATGATCGGCACCGTACCGTAGACGAACGTCCTTACGGCGGCGGACCGGGAATGCTAATGATGGTGCAACCTTTACGGGACGCCATCCACGCAGCAAAAGCGGCGGCAGGAGAAGGTGCCAGGGTGATTTATCTTTCACCTCAGGGGCGCAAACTTGACCAGAATGGCGTTTGCGAACTGGCGACGCATCAGAAGTTAATTCTGGTGTGTGGTCGTTATGAAGGGATTGATGAGCGTGTAATCAAAACCGAGATCGACGAAGAATGGTCGATTGGCGATTACGTACTCAGTGGTGGCGAACTGCCAGCAATGACCCTGATTGATTCAGTATCCCGGTTTATTCCCGGCGTACTGGGCAAACAGGCTTCAGCCGAAGAAGATTCATTTTCGGATGGTTTGCTGGATTGTCCACACTACACCCGCCCTGAAGTGTTAGCCGGGATGGAGGTTCCGCCAGTTTTACTGTCGGGCAACCATGCCGATATTCGCCGCTGGCGCCTGAAACAGTCGCTGGGCCGTACCTGGCTTAGAAGACCTGAACTTCTGGAAAACCTGGCTCTGACTGAAGAGCAAGCAAGGTTGCTGGCAGAGTTCCAACGGGAATTCTCCAGGCACCAAAACGATGATACGGAAGGTAAAGCGTAACGCTGCCTCCTTAAATATCAGTTTACCCAGGATAAGAGATTTAATTATGAGCAACATTATTAAGCAAATTGAACAAGAGCAGATGAAACAGGACGTACCTTCATTCCGTCCGGGTGACTCGGTGGAAGTGAAAGTATGGGTCGTTGAAGGTTCTAAAAAACGTCTGCAGGCATTCGAGGGCGTGGTTATCGCTATTCGTAACCGCGGTCTGCACTCTGCATTCACTGTTCGTAAAATTTCCAACGGCGAAGGTGTTGAGCGTGTATTCCAGACTCACTCACCGGTAATCGACAGCATTGCTGTTAAACGTCGTGGCGCCGTGCGTAAAGCCAAACTGTACTACCTGCGTGAGCGTACTGGTAAGTCTGCTCGTATTAAAGAGCGTCTTAGCTAAGATACAGCTTGCGCTGCATCCAAAAGTTAATAGCAAACAAGGGGTTGGCCGATGTGCCAGCCCCTTTTTTTTTACCGTTCCGCCAGCCGGTTGGGGGAATATCTGAACCCCTGCTGTACGGGAACCATTAATGGCTCCCGTCCCGATGGCGGCAGTAGTGCAAACCATTGATACGGGCGGAATAAATCCCGCCCCTACGGCAGAATACCTGGCCCCAGCTGTAGGGGAGCCATTAATGGCTCCCGTCCCGATGGCGGCAGTAGTGCAAACCATTGATACGGGCGGAATAAATCCCGCCCCTACGGCAGAATATCTGAACCCCTGCTGTAGGGGAGCCATTAATGGCTCCCGTCCTGATGGCGGCAGTAGTGCAAACCATTGATACGGGCGGAATAAATTCCGCCCCTACGGCAGAATATCTGAACCCCTGCTGTAGGGGAGCCATTAATGGCTCCCGTCCTGATGGCGGCAGTAGTGCAAACCATTGATACGGGCGGAATAAATTCCGCCCCTACGGCAGAATACCTGGCCGCTGCTGTAGGGGAGCCATTAATGGCTCCCGTCCCGATGGCGGCAGTAGTGCAAACCATTGATACGGGCGGAATAAATCCCGCCCCTACGGCAGAATACCTGGCCCCTGCTGTAGGGGAGCCATTAATGGCTCCCGTCCTGATGGCGGCAGTAGTGCAAACCATTGATACGGGCGGAATAAATCCCGCCCCTACGGCAGAATACCTGGCCCCAGCTGTAGGGGAGCCATTAATGGCTCCCGTCCCGTCTTGAACGTCAAGCTTTGCGTCCCATGGCAGTCAGTCACCGCTGATACAGCGTACGGTAATCGGCACTGAGGGGCCTGGGGCTGATGCTAATGGGCTATCGCCGTTGCGGGTGGAAATGTGACTGGCTAAACGCCACCTCACGCGCGGCGGAGCGGCTGGAAAGCCTATTCCGCCCGGCGTAAATGGTAGATGGCGGTATTTACCGGGCCGCTGTCGAGAATAATCAGGCCGTAACGCAGATCGATAAATTCAGCGCCGCTGGCTACCGCCACCGCACGGCTCGCCAGGTTCGCTTCCGCCGCCAGAATTTCGATGGTGTTAATCTGCGGATGCCGGAAGGCCAGTTCCGTGAGTTGCCTGACCGCCTGACGTGCAATACCCCGGCGCTGCTGACTGCTGCGTACCCAGTAACCGATGGCGGCAAGGCTGGTGTTATCCTGCGGGTAGCGTAGTCCGGCGCCCCCTAATAACTGACCTTTATCGTCGTAAATGCCCAATTCATCGGCTTCGCCTTTCTCCCGCTGCATATGCGTAAAGGCGAACCATTGGCGCGCTTCTTTTTTATTGTAACCAGCGTGCGCCCATACCATCCACGGCAATAAGCTCTCCAGTGATTCATTAATTGCCGTCGCAAATGCGCCGGCATCCTGCATGGCAAAAGGGCGAAGGTGAATATTCATTGGCAGCTCCTGGCTGGTCTCTGCGGCTTTACAGCATAAAACGATGCTCACAGGATTGCGATCTTTGTGCAGGTAACGGATTTTACGGCGGTTTTTCACCCTTGCGCCGCAAAGCGTTGCCATTGAATGTAAATATAAGTGTACACAAATCATTTACCATGGTTAAATTTATCTATATGATTTATATAATTTTAATTGAATATTATTGACCGATTTATTATTGGTGGTAAATAAAGTGTACATCTATGGATTGCGGGCTTTACGTTCTGTGATAAAGTAGCTGCAACCTCATTGAGGATCATGACGAACGCATAAACGAGTGAGTAAGGATCAGGATCATGCAAAAAGACGCGCTGAATAATGTTCATATTGCCGATGAACAAATATTAATTACTCCGGAAGAACTGAAAAAACAGTTCCCGTTAAACACCCAGCTGGAAGCGCAGATTTCCGCTTCACGTCAGATCATTTCTGACATTATTAGCGGTAAAGATCACCGCTTACTGGTGGTGTGTGGACCTTGTTCGATTCACGATCCTGAAGCCGCGTTAGAATATGCCCGTTCTCTGAAAAATCTCTCTGAACAGTTGAAGGATCAGCTGTATATCGTTATGCGCGTCTATTTTGAAAAACCCCGTACTACCGTCGGCTGGAAAGGGTTGATCAACGATCCTTATATGGATAACTCATTCGATATGGAAGCGGGTCTGCATATTGCACGTCGCCTGCTGCTGGATCTGGTGGCGATGGGGCTGCCGCTGGCGACGGAGGCGCTGGATCCTAACAGCCCGCAATACCTCGGCGATCTGTTTAGCTGGTCAGCAATTGGCGCGCGTACCACTGAATCGCAAACGCACCGCGAAATGGCTTCTGGTCTGTCGATGCCGGTTGGGTTTAAGAATGGTACTGACGGCAGCCTTGGCACGGCAATTAATGCGATGCGGGCAGCGTCGATGCCACACCGTTTTGTCGGTATCAACCAGGCGGGCCAGGTTTGCCTGCTGCAAACCCAGGGTAATCCGGATGGCCATGTGATTTTACGCGGCGGTAAAGCGCCGAACTACGGCCCGGAAGACGTTGCGCAGTGTGAAAAAGAGATGCTCCAGGCGGGACTCCGTCCATCCTTGATGATAGATTGCAGTCATGGCAATTCAAACAAAGACTTTCGTCGTCAGCCGGGCGTGGCTGAGTCTGCAATTGCGCAGATTAAAGATGGCAACCGTTCGATTATCGGTCTGATGCTGGAAAGTAACATCAACGAAGGCAATCAGTCATCTGAACAGCCACGCAGCGCCATGCGCCACGGTGTTTCCGTTACTGATGCCTGCATCAACTGGGAAACTACCGATACGCTGCTGCGTGATATTCATCAGAGCCTGAATGGGGTGCTGACGGCGCGTCTGTCACAAGAGGTTTAATGTATGGTGGCTGAACTGACCGCGCTACGCGATCAAATCGATGAAGTTGATAAAACGTTGCTCGATCTGCTGGCCAGACGACTGGAGCTGGTTGCTGAAGTCGGCGAAGTAAAAAGCCGTTACGGATTACCGATTTATGTCCCGGAACGCGAAGCTACGATGCTGGCTTCGCGGCGTAAAGAGGCGGAAGCACTCGGCGTGCCGCCTGATTTGATTGAGGATGTTTTACGCCGGGTAATGCGTGAATCCTACTCAAGCGAGAATGAAAAAGGCTTTAAAACCCTGTGTCCCGGGTTACGTCCGGTAGTGATTGTTGGCGGCAGGGGACAGATGGGCCGGCTGTTTGAAAAGATGCTAACCCTGTCGGGCTATCAGGTGCAGATCCTTGATAAAGGTGACTGGGATCAGGCGGAAAGCATGCTGAGTAATGCCGGTATGGTCATTATCAGCGTACCGATCCATCTGACAGAGCAGGTGATTGGCGAACTGCCGAAATTGCCGGATGACTGCATCCTGGTGGATCTGGCGTCGGTAAAAAATCGTCCGCTGCAGGCGATGCTGGCGGCACACAGCGGCCCGGTATTGGGTCTGCACCCGATGTTTGGTCCGGACAGCGGCAGCCTGGCAAAACAGGTTGTGGTGTGGTGTGACGGTCGCCAGCCGGAAGCGTACCAGTGGTTGCTGGAGCAAATTCAGGTATGGGGCGCACGGCTGCATCGTATCAGTGCAGTAGAGCATGACCAGAATATGGCGTTTATCCAGGCGCTGCGTCACTTCGCCACTTTTGCTTATGGTCTGCATCTGGCGGAAGAGAATGTACAACTGGAACAGCTGCTGGCGCTGTCGTCACCGATTTACCGCCTTGAGCTGGCGATGGTCGGGCGTCTGTTTGCGCAGGATCCGCAGCTGTATGCCGACATTATTATGTCTTCCGGTCGTAACCTTGAGCTAATCAAACGTTACCATCAGCGTTTTGGCGAGGCGATTAAGTTACTGGAGCAGGGCGACAAGCAGGCGTTTATCGACAGTTTCCGTCGCGTTGAGCACTGGTTTGGTGATTATGCCAAACGTTTCCTGGTGGAGAGTCGTACCCTGTTGCGTCAGGCTAATGACAATCGCTTGTAATAAATCCACGGGCGGCATTGCGGCCGCCCATGCTGCAGATCGCCGCTGTTATTGATTAAACCCCGCCGTTTGCAGCAGATGCTGCGCTTCTTCACTTAACAGAAACTGTGCCAGTGGCTCCGCCGGTGGCCGGCAGAGTGCAAAACCGTAGTCTATGGCTGGCTGATAGCGCTGAGGAATCGCAAAGACCCGCAGCGCCGCGTCAGTGCGTAATTCCGGCAGATAGCTGGCATAACCGAGAAACAGCTCGGCACGATGATTAGCAATGATCCAGCTGGCGGCAAGTTGTCCGGCAGGAACCGGCAGACTTTCAGCCCCGCCCACCAGACTTAATGCGCGCGCTTTCAGGCTGTTGCCGACGCCCGGATGCTGCTGCTCAATACGATCAAACAGTTGCCAGCTGTAATCGCCGGAGGGATCGCTGCGCGGCGTGGAGGTAGCCAGCCGCAGCTCTGGTCGGGTGAGCAGCGTCAGCCAGTCGTCGCCAGGATTAACCCTCGCCGCCTGCGCCGTCAGGCAGAGGCGATTATGGGCAAATACCGCCACCTGCAGAGCATACCCCTGCTGTTGTAGCGCCTGTGGATGGGCCAGATTGGCTGAGGCAAACAGATCACAACCTTCGCCGCTGAGAATCCGCTGACGCAACAGTCCGGCGGGTGCGAATGCCGTTTCCACCTCAATGCCGCTTTGCTGGCGGAACAGGGCCATCAGCGCTGGCCATACCTTACGCAGGCTGCCAGCTGCCAGCACCCGCAAGCCGGACATTATGGCGCCCCGTGATAATCGGTGCGGTAAAAACGCTGATACCAGTTTTGCGCCAGCTTCTGCATATCAATATCGGCAAATTTTTCCGGATAGAGTTTTTTCGCCATCCACAGTTCACCCAGACCAAGCGCTTCAGGCATCGGATAACCCCATGCTTTAGCATATTCCGGCATCAGATACACCCGATGCTGTTTCACCGCATCGATCGGCTGCCACTGCGCGGCGCTGGTAATCTGCGCCGGTACTTCCGGATAACGATCCTGCACAAAAATGACCTGTGGATCCCACGCCAGCACCTGCTCCATTGCCACTTGCTTAAAGCCTTTGACCGTCGCGGCGGCAACATTGAGCGCACCGGCATGAGCCATCATCAGACCGGTATATTTGCCGGAGCCGTAGGTCGTAAGTTCGGGATTCGCCATATAGACGCGAATGCGCTGCTGCGGGGGAATATCTTTTAAGCGCTGAGCGATCAATGCACGCTGCGCAAATGCGGCCTGGATTAAGGCCTCGGCCTGTTGCTGACGGTTGACCACGCTGCCAATCAGGCGGATACCCTCTTTCAGCCCCTGGTCGTAAGCTTTATCTTCATCCTGCAACGAGGGGTTAAGCTGCGCCTGCTGTTGCTTATCGCCTGAGCGCAGGGAGATGGCGATCACCGGGATGCCCAGCTGTGAGATTTGAACGATCATCTCCTGCGGCGCGTAGTTGGTGACAAATACCACCTGCGGATGTAGCGCAACCAGCTTTTCCGGATCGACATGGGTTAAATCACCCAGCAGCGGCACGCCGTTTAATGCCGGTACCAGGCGCTGATAGTTATCGCCCAGTTGCTGCTTCCAGTTGCTGAGAATACCCACCATGGTTTGTGTGGCGTCGAGCTGGACCAGCAGATTAAGCGTCTGATGCTGTAGCACCACAACGCGATCGACCCGATCAGGAATCGTGACCTGGCGACCTAGCTGGTCAGTGACCTGGCGCGCGGCCAGTGAGGAAAAGGAAGTCGCCAGCAGAAAAAACAGCACCGCGAAGTGCTTTACTCGTATAGACATGATCATCACCTTATCGTTATATACTTTATGATATAGCGATAAGCGAAGCGGGTAAATCACTGTTTGGCGCGAGGATCGGTGTGCCTGGCGACCGATCCTCAGCGGCGATTATTGCGGATCCACCGGTACGACATTTTCGCTCGGATAGCAGCCGAGTACTTTCAGCGAGCGGGTAATGGCGCTCAGTTCGCGCAGCGCCTGCTGCATCTCTTCAGAACGCAGGTTGCCCTGCACATCGATATAAAACATCTCTTCCCACGGGTTGCCATTAATCGGACGTGATTCGAGTTTGCTCATAATCAGATTGTGCTGACGCAGTACCAGCAGCGCTTCGACCAGGGCGCCGGCCTGCTGGCCAGTGGCCATAATCAGCGTTGTTTTTGCCGGTACCTGCGGCGATACTTCTACCGGTTTTCGCGCCAGAATAATGAAGCGGGTAATGTTCTGCTGTTGGTTCGCCAGATCGCGTTCCAGTACCTGCAGGTTATACAGCTCGCCACCGGCTTCACTGCCCAGCGCTGCGGCTTTCGGCGTGTTGAGTGCGGCAACTTTCTCCATCGCGGCGGCGGTACTTTCGGTGTATTCAATTTTCCAGTGCGGGAAGCGGTTAATAAACTGGCTGCACTGCTGGAAAGGTTGCGGATGGCTGTATACCGTTTCAATCTGCTGTAAATCGGTACTGCCGGATACCAGTACACAGTGATTAATCGGTACCGTCATTTCGCCGACCAGCGACAGGCTGGTTTGCTGCAGCAGGTCGTAGACATCATTGATGGAGCCGGAGGTGGTATTTTCGATTGGCAACACCGCATAATCGGCCTGACCGGTCTCTACCTGCCTGATAATGTCATGAAATTTCAGGCAGCCACTCTCAATAAAATGTTCGAAGTGACGTGCCGCATAGCGACGTGCGGCCAGGTGGGAGTAAGAACCTTTCGGACCGAGAAAGGCGATACGCGCCGACTGGACGTTGGTCTGGTTAAGCTGTTTTTGCAGTAATGCCTGCTGGGTCAGAACCGAATCTTCAATGATTTGCTGGAACAGGCGGGTGATGTAGTGAGCATCAAGCTGGTGCTGCTGGCCGACAGTAATCAGATGTTCCAGCAGATCACGCTCACGATCGATATCGCGAATCGGTCGTTGTGTGGCCATTTTGGCTTTTGCCACTTCAATTGCCAGCCCGCGACGTTCAGCCAGCAGCATTAATAATCTTTCATCAACGGCGCTGATTTTATCACGCAGAGCCAACAGAGGGTTTTCGGTGTTCATTAATCGCTACCTGTCAGATATCCAAAAAAAAAGCCTCCCGCTTGGGAGGCTTTGTTGTTCGTCTTCGCATTCATTCTTACACGACGAATTGCCTCCCAATCAGGGGAAGGTAAAAAAGAATGCGAAGAAGAACGGCTGCTGTTTCATGGTGGTTTCCATCATCAGTAAGCGTTTACAGTAACCGCTGTAATTTATCACTGTCAATAAAAAACGCGCCCGCAGGCGCGTTGTTGCTGTTTAACCTTTTACTCTTCATCAATCACGCTGGCATCTTTGACGCTGGCACCAGCGCGGCGTGCTTCGCCTTTATGCTGAACTTTATTCAGCTGACGCTCCAGTTTGTTAATCAAATCGTTGATCGCCGCGTACATATCTTCATTTTTTGCGCTGGCAATCAGAGGCCCATTCGGCGTGTTAATCGTCGCGTCAGCGACAAATTCTTTTGGCTCTTTCGACAGAACGATATGCGGATTTATCAGATGGGTTTGCCACTTTTCAAGCTTGGCGAGACGGTCCTCGACATGCTGGCGGATTGCCGCCGTGATTTCCATTTGCTTGCTGGTAATGTTCAGAACCATGGTACTTACCTCTCTGTCATTTCCGTCTTGGTGAGTCCAGCATAGCGCGAAAAAGCCCGCGATGTGTGCTTCAGATCGCGAAAATTTGTCACTTTTTGTCAATCAACAAAAATCTGTGAAATGGTCGGATAAATACGCGTGAAGGGCTTGCCGCTGCGGTGTTTAGCGGGCATTATTGATGAGTTAACCCGGCCGGGAAATCTCAAATGTGATGTTTTTTCAGCCAAAAAAATGGCAGCCTGCAGGCTGCCATTTTTGATCCCGATAATTACGCCTGATTAGTGGCGATAATTTTTGCTATCTTCTCGGCTTCAGCATTTAACTGCAGCTGGCGGTACGCATTTTCCATCAACGGCAGGGCAGTTCGTGTCGCCTGCGTATCCGGATAATCCTTCATCATCTGTTCTACGCGATTAACCACAGCGACATAAGCACCACGCTTAGTATAGAATTGCGCCACGGAAAGCTCATACTTAGCCAGACGATCTTTCAGATACACCAGGCGTTTGTGCGCATCAGCGGCATACTGGCTGTTTGGATAGCCGCGCAACAACTGGGTGAAGTCACGGAAGGCATCGCGTGCATGTTCAGGATCGCGGTCTGATCGATCAACACCAAAGAAGCCCTGCAGTGCTGAATCATCCAGAGCCATATCCGTCAGACCCTTCATATAAATGACATAGTCGATATTTGGATGGGTCGGATTCAGGCGCATAAAGCGATCGATGGAAGCCTGAGCCAGTGGTAAATCGGCATTTTTATAGTAAGCGTAGATCAGATCTAGCTGAACTTGCTGGGAGTAAGGGCCGAACGGGTAGCGGTTATCTAGCGCTTCCAGTTGCGTTATTGCTCCTTTAAAGTTACCGTCCTGCAGTTTTTGCTGGGCCGTAGCGTAAAGCTCAGATGGTGGGCTGTCAGGAACCACATCCTTGGAGCTGGAACAACCAACCAGTGCCAGGCTCAACGTGGCTGCAGCCACCAGATATTTCATACGCGTCATGACGATTTGATTATCCTCAAGTGTTATTGCGGAAGCTGTCCGTTAAGCTCCCTTTAGTGACCAGGTACGATAGCACATTATATTAAACGGCATCGCCGTGAAAACCCAACGTTAACGAAGAAGCTGTTTATGGCACAACTAGTACAACTCACCGCAACGGTGTCCGAATCACAACTCGGACAACGCTTAGATCAGGCTTTAGCGGAAATGTTCCCTGATTATTCACGTTCTCGCATAAAAGAGTGGATCCTTGACCGTCGGGTGATGGTTAACGGCAACGTGATCGATAAGCCGAAAGAAAAAGTGCTGGGTGGCGAAAAGGTCGCTATCAATGCCGAAATTGAAGAAGACGCGCGCTGGGAAGCCCAGGATATCGCGCTGAACATTGTTTATGAAGATGACCATATACTGGTGATTAATAAGCCGCGTGACCTGGTGGTCCACCCCGGCGCGGGGAATCCTGACGGTACGGTACTGAATGCCTTGCTGCATTATTATCCGGCAATCGCCGATGTGCCGCGTGCGGGCATTGTGCATCGTCTGGATAAAGACACCACCGGTTTGATGGTGGTGGCGAAAAGCGTACCGGCGCAGACCCATCTGGTGGAGTCACTGCAACTGCGTGAAATCACCCGTGAGTATGAAGCGGTCGCTATCGGCAATATGACGGCGGGCGGTACGGTTAATGAGCCGATTAGCCGTCACTCCACCAAGCGCACCCATATGGCGGTGCATCCGATGGGGAAACCGGCCACTACCCACTACCGCATTATGGAGCATTTCCGTGCCCATACGCGGCTGCGGCTGCGGCTGGAAACCGGTCGTACCCATCAGATCCGTGTGCATATGGCGCATATTAACCATCCGCTGGTGGGCGATCAGCTATATGGCGGTCGTCCGCGTCCGCCGAAAGGCGCATCCGAGGCGTTTATTACCACCTTGCGTCAGTTTGATCGTCAGGCACTGCACGCTACCATGCTGCGCCTCTATCATCCGATCACCGGCATCGAAATGGAGTGGCATGCGCCATTACCACAGGATATGGTCGATTTAATCGATGCGCTGAAAGCCGATACCGAAGAATTTAAAGATCAGATGAACTGGTGATGAGCGAACTGATTATTCCCGACTGGCCTGCGCCGGCCAATGTCCGCGCCTGTTCCACCACGCGTGCCGGAGGCGTAAGTCGCGCCCCCTGGGATGCGCTGAATCTGGGTTCGCATGTGGGGGACGATCAGCTCGCGGTTCAGGCTAACCGCGAACGTTTGCTGGCGATGGCCGGTTTACCCGCGATGCCGGTCTGGCTGGATCAGGTGCATGGCACTGATGTTCTGCGTCTGAACGGCAGCGTGCCGCCGGTGTTGCGTGCGGATGCGGCCTGGACCGATCAACCGGCGGTAGTTTGCGCCGCGATGACAGCGGACTGTTTACCGGTGCTGTTCTGTTCGCAGGACGGTAAACAGGTGGCGGCGGCTCATGCCGGATGGCGCGGGCTGCACGCCGGCGTGTTAGAAGCGACGCTGGCCGCTTTCTCTTGTCCCCCGGGCGATATTCATGCCTGGATGGGGCCGGCGATCGGTCCCGCGGCTTTTGAGGTGGGGAGTGAGGTGTTTGCTGCCTTTGTCTCTCACCATCCACAAGCCGCGCTGGCATTTAAGCCATCTGGCGAAAAGTATTTTGCCGATATCTGGCTGCTGGCACGTCAGCGCCTGGAGGCGCAGGGCGTGCGTTCCATCAGTGGCGGCGGGCGCTGCACTCTGACGCAAAGCGAACAATTTTTCTCCTATCGACGTGATGGTATCACCGGCCGCCTGGCAAGTTTGATCTGGCTGATATAACCTAGTGCCTCAAGACGATCCAGATAGCGTGTTTTTTCACCTATAAATTCAGGTCAATAACCTTGAAAAATTTGAGGGATGACCTCATCTAATCTCCAGTAGCATTTTGACCTGTATGGGAGGAATTATGCGTCTGGATCGTCTTACTAACAAATTCCAGTTGGCTCTCGCCGACGCCCAGTCACTCGCTCTCGGGCGCGACAACCAATTTATTGAACCTCTGCACCTGATGAGCGCCTTGCTCAATCAGGAAGGCGGATCGGTTCGTCCGTTACTCACCACGGCTGGCGTTAATGTCGCTGCGTTAAGCACCGGCATTGAGCAGGCGATTAGCCGTTTACCCCAGGTAGAAGGCACCGGCGGTGATGTTCAGCCTTCAGCCGACCTGGTTCGGGTACTCAATCTTTGTGACAAGCTGGCGCAAAAGCGTGGCGACAACTTTATATCATCTGAATTATTTGTTCTGGCAGCACTCGACTCGCGCGGCTCGGTGGCGGATTTACTGAAATCTGCAGGCGCAACCAGCGACAAGCTGACCAATGCCATTGAGCAAATGCGTGGAGGGGACAGCGTGAACGATCAAGGGGCTGAAGATCAGCGCCAGGCTTTAAAGAAATATACTATCGACCTGACCGAGCGTGCGGAACAAGGCAAGCTTGACCCGGTTATTGGTCGTGACGAAGAGATTCGCCGCACCATTCAGGTACTGCAACGCCGAACCAAAAATAACCCGGTGCTGATTGGTGAACCTGGCGTGGGTAAAACTGCGATTGTTGAAGGTCTGGCGCAGCGCATTATTAATGGTGAAGTGCCGGAAGGGCTAAAAGGCCGCCGCGTGCTGTCACTGGATATGGGCTCGCTGGTGGCGGGGGCGAAATACCGCGGTGAGTTTGAAGAGCGTCTGAAAGGGGTGCTGAGCGATCTGTCAAAACAGGAAGGCAACGTCATTCTGTTTATCGATGAGCTGCATACCATGGTTGGCGCCGGTAAGGCCGACGGCGCGATGGATGCCGGCAATATGCTGAAACCGGCGCTGGCGCGCGGTGAATTACACTGTGTCGGGGCCACTACCCTTGATGAATATCGCCAGTACATCGAAAAAGATGCCGCGCTGGAGCGTCGTTTCCAGAAGGTGTTTGTCGCTGAGCCGAGCGTTGAAGACACCATCGCGATTCTGCGTGGGTTAAAAGAGCGCTATGAACTGCACCACCATGTGCAGATCACTGACCCGGCAATCGTTGCGGCGGCTACCTTGTCGCATCGCTATATTGCCGATCGTCAGCTGCCGGATAAAGCCATCGACCTGATTGATGAAGCCGCGTCCAGCATTCGTATGCAAATTGACTCGAAACCGGAAGCGCTCGACCGTCTGGAACGTCGTATTATTCAGCTGAAGCTGGAGCAGCAGGCGCTGAAGAAAGAGTCGGATGATGCCAGTGTTAAGCGTTTAGATATGCTGGAAGAGGAACTGGCGCAGAAAGAGCGCGAGTACTCAGCGCTGGAAGAGGAGTGGAAAGCTGAGAAAGCGTCACTTTCCGGTACCCAGACGATTAAAGCCGAACTGGAACAGGCCAAGCTGTCACTTGAGCAGGCGCGTCGCGTCGGCGATTTGGGCAAAATGTCTGAACTGCAGTATGGCCAAATCCCGGAACTGGAAAAACAGCTGGCGTCAGCCACCCAGTCAGAAGGTAAGACCATGCGTCTGTTACGTAATCGCGTAACCGACGTTGAGATTGCCGATGTGCTGGCGCGCTGGACCGGTATTCCGGTCGCACGCATGATGGAAGGCGAGCGTGAGAAGCTGCTGCGTATGGAGCATGATCTTCACCACCGGGTAATTGGTCAGGATGAGGCGGTTGAAGCGGTATCAAATGCCATTCGCCGTAGTCGCGCCGGGTTAGCCGATCCAAACCGTCCGATTGGCTCGTTCCTGTTCCTCGGACCAACCGGGGTGGGTAAAACGGAGTTATGTAAGGCGCTGGCGAACTTCCTGTTCGACAGCGACGATGCGATGGTGCGTATCGATATGTCGGAATTTATGGAAAAACACTCAGTGTCGCGTCTGGTTGGGGCGCCTCCGGGATATGTCGGTTATGAAGAGGGCGGTTACCTGACGGAAGCGGTACGTCGTCGTCCTTATTCCGTCATTCTGCTCGACGAAGTTGAGAAAGCGCATCCGGATGTATTCAACATTCTGTTGCAGGTGCTGGATGATGGTCGGCTGACTGACGGGCAGGGCAGAACCGTTGACTTCCGTAACAGCGTAGTGATCATGACCTCGAACCTGGGTTCCGATCTGATTCAGGAACGTTTTGGTGACCTGAACTACGCCGAGATGAAGGATATGGTGATGACGGTGGTGGGGCATCATTTCCGCCCAGAGTTTATTAACCGTATTGATGAGCTGGTGGTATTCCATCCGCTGGGTGAACAGCATATTGCTTCAATTGCTAAAATCCAGTTGCAGCGTCTGTATCAGCGTCTGGAAGAACGTGGTTTCAGCATTCATATCTCTGATGAGGCAGTGAAGCTGATTGGCGAAAATGGTTACGATCCGGTTTACGGCGCGCGGCCATTAAAACGTGCCATCCAGCAGCAAATTGAGAACCCGCTGGCGCAACAGATTCTGTCTGGTGCGCTGATCCCAGGGAAAATGATTGAGATGGATGTGCAGGATGGCCAGATCGTGGCCCATCAATAAATCGATGTCACAGTTTAAAACGGGCCGTAAAGGCCCGTTTTTGTATGTTAATCACACAATTTATGACCTTTGTTACCCTGGTTGCATAAAAAACAGGCACCCGAACAATTAATTGCATTTAATACTTGTCACCCGTCAGGAATTGCCTATAATGCGCCTCCACTGACCCGGAACAACGACTTAGCAGTCGCCGATTCAGGAAGAGGAAAGTGAATAAATCCTTGACTCTTTAGCGGTGAAGCGTAATATACGCAGCCCGCGCCACAGAATATCGTGGCACTGCTCTTTAACAATTTATCAGACAATCTGTGTGGGCACTCGCAGGGTTGATATCGCAAACCATCTCCGGATGGAAAAAATTTGAAATATCAAGTCTCAAGAGTGACTACTATATTCATT